>NZ_JACEHK010000004.1 GCF_025377685.1 Anaerobacillus sp. CMMVII
AATGAAGATATAGAAATGTAAATCATTATTTTAATGAAGCACTTAAAGGTTCATCGTTAAATTATGAATGTCGACTTATTCGTAAAAGCGGTAGAACTATACATACAAAGGTTACAAATATCCCAATTACCGTTGATGGTGAGGTTGTAGGGGTTTATGGAATTGCTAAAGATATTACCCTACAAAAAATAGCAGAGGAGAATCTGGAGAACTCAGAGAAGCTTTCATTAGTTGGCCAATTATCAGCTTCCATTGCTCATGAAATTCGAAATCCACTTACAACACTAAAAGGATTTTTACAGCTTATTAAAAGCCAAGGTGAATTCACACCTACTTATATAGATCTAATGTTGTCTGAAATGGACCGGATCGAATCGATAACAAGTGAACTACTTCTTTTAGCAAAACCTCAAGCAATTGAGTTCCAGGAAGAAAACATGAAAGACATTATTTTCGATGTTGTTACATTGCTCCAATCCCAAGCACTTATGAAAAACGTGGAAATCATTTTTCTCTACGAAGAGGTTGGTAGTATTTATTGTGTTAGTAGTCAAATGAAGCAAGTCTTTATCAACATCATAAAAAATGCAATTGAGGCGATGTCTGAAGCTGGTGTTATCTATGTTCGTCTTACCAATCTAGATAAATACTATATCTTAATAGAAGTAATTGATGAAGGCTGTGGTATTCCAGAAGAATTAGCCTCTAATATCGGCTTGCCATTTTATTCAACAAAAGAAAAAGGCACTGGCCTAGGAATGCTTACAACCTATAAATTGGTGAATGATCATGGTGGAACCATTACCTTTGATAGTAAAGTAGGCGAAGGAACTACATTTAAAATTCAGTTACCTAGAAAAACATTAAAAATGGGCATCTGAAATCCTGAAATCCTTACTTGAAGTCGTGTACTCGTAGTGAGGATTTTTTAGTATTCAGTTACAAGAGGTTTTTATAGTTGCTTTGTTGAAATAAATATGTGTAAAGAATAGATTTCACCCTTCTATCTAGGCTGCTTGAATATTGTAACAAGGTTGCCATTGGTAAGTATGCTAACTGTGAACATTAAAAAGCCTGGGAGCTCGGGGTGGAAAATGGTTAAGGTGGTGGAGCCAATGTTTACTACTAAGTTTTTAAATCAATTGAAGAAGGATTATAACAATGCTTTTGGAAGAAAAATGATTGTAATGATGATGTTAGGAGTTTGACTAATGTAATCGGGCGGATTGTCTCTAATCAAATGATCCAGAGTTTAGGAATGATCATTTTTATCAGCTTTTTTTTAGTAGTTGCAATTGAAACATGGAAATTCAGTAAAAAAATTAGTCTTATAGTGGTTCTACTATGGTTTGTTGGTGTTGTTGGGCAAGCACTAATTACTTTTTTTTTGAAATAGATGTTTAACAGGTCTAGTTCTCTGCTGAAGAGTGCGATGAGTTTAGGAGGGTTATTAATGGTTTATGATAACGAAAATAAAACAATAACGACTGAAAGGTTAGTACTAAGAATGTTTCAAAAATCGGATGCACCAGTTGTTACTGAGCTTTGTAATAATTATAACATCTATAAAAATACATTATATTTACCTTATCCCTATTCTATTGAATGTGCATTATCATGGATCGAACATCATTTTGAGAATTTCAATGCCAATAAGTCCTATGAATTTGCCATTACGGATAAGGAAACAGGAACATTGTATGGAGCGATAGCATTATCTCACAAACAAAGATTTAAGAATGGTGAATTAGCATATTGGATTGGTGAGAAGTTTTGGGAAATGGTTATGCTACAGAGGCAGGTAAGGCCGTACTAGAATTTGCATTTAATGAAAAGCAATACCATAAAGTTTATGCTCGTCATTTCCACTCAAATCCGGCATCTGGCAAAGTAATACAAAAGTTAGGCATGATAAAAGAAGGTGTTTTAATAGACCATGTAATAAAAGAAAATCGTTTTGAAGATCTTGTTTGCTATGGAATAATTAAATCATAACATACAGCTACTAAAAGCTATTTTGGTCATGTAGTTTCTATTAGCTTTTTAGTTCGTAACTAAGCGAATGCTTGGTTCTTCACTCAAAGCAACAAAGCTTACGAAAACAGCCCTTTAAAAAAATACTCAAGTGAGGTGCCTTATGGAATTTATCATTTTGTTAGGTGTTATCGTGTTGGCAATAGCTTATTTTTCTATTAATGAAAAATTAAGTTTAATAAAGGAACAAGCTAAATTTAAAGTAAAAAACAAATTGGATGGCAAAACATATATTGTCTATTCAGTAAAAAATGAAAACAGTGAACGGACCGAATTTTTAATCTATGATGATGGTCAATGGCAGTGGGTTTTAAGTGATATTTATATCCCTTATTAAGGGAGTGAATAGATCGGTTTTATGAGAAGGAAGTGAACTGGAAGACCTTCAAATGAAATAAATGAAAGTTATTCAGGGAGATGAACTTATCAAACGACTAATAGCTATTTTACTTTTAACGCTTTTTTTAACAAGTTGTTCTAATAATAAAATACTAACAAATAATCCCGATTTTCAAGGTTCTTTATGTTAGAAGGAGAGAGAATCAGTTTAGTAGTAGTAGACAATAATATGACACAAGAAGACATAACGTTTTTTCGCTACCCTGACGAATGGGAAGCTTATGTTATTACGTGGAATGATGAAACAAATTTTCTAAATGAAACCGGAACTGAGATTACAGAAGAGGAATTCCAAAATCATGATTATATGATAAAAATTTGGACGAAGGAAATGTTTAAAAAGGAAATGACTGAGTTAAATACGGGTGGTAACGAAAAACTAACAGAAATATATCCGGTTTATAAAGCTCGTCAACTTCAGCTAGTTGAAATGAAAATGGAGGATTATTTAAAACGGCAGGTTACTTTTGAAGAGGGGAAGTTAGCAGTTATAGTGTTTTTAGGCGAAGAGATTAGTAATGATGATAACGCATTATATAAGTTTCAAACAGAGCTTAAAGAATTTATGCAAAATCAAAGAGATATTCATAGCTACAGCTTTAGTTTAGGAAGGGGTAGCAAACGAGATGTACAATTTTTAGAGATTGACGATTATCCAGCCTTTTTTGTCTTTGATCATGAAAAATTGATTTACAAAACGTACGAGCAAGATGAATTTATCGAGTTTATTGAAAATTACTAATATGATGTTCAATAAAGTAGGTGCTGAAAGTTAGGCTTTCCCTTAAGCGGGTTTCAGCAGTGCTCACGGTCATGCTAAAGTCTCTAGCGTGGCTTCTTTTATTTAGGTTTTATCGAAGAGTTCAGAAAAGCTGTAATGCCTTTTGCTTCATAGTTTACAGATATTTTTTATAAAGTTAACCAAGTCGTTTGAATAAAATTGAATAAGAAAAAAGAGCCAAATTACGTACATTCTCTTTACATAGGCATATGATAACTAGATAAATTTTGAAGGGAATGAATAACATGTATTATGGTCCTCAAAATCCATATTCTTATTATGCTAGTGGTAACACAACAATGTATCATGCAAACTATATGCCCAGAAATGATCTTGGTTATGAACCACAAGTGATTGAAGCGGTTCTTGCCGGTATAAAAAGAGAAGCTTCAGCCATTGACCTCTATAGTCGTTTAGCGAAAGTGGCACCAAATCATGAAAACCAATGGGGTATTCTTCATGCAATAGAAGACAAAAAAGTTCGACTGACTCAATTTACAAATCTTTATATGACTCTTACTGGCTCACAGCCAGTATACCGAGTTGAAAAAGTGCCTTTTACTAATTATAGAGAAGGTGTACAAAAGGCTTATCGATCCGAAGTAGAAGGTTATGAAGAATTTCGAAAGAATTGCGTCATGACTCAAAATCCATTAGTTCGAAATGTATTTACGTGGGCACTAAATGGAGAGAAAGAAAATGCTACACGGTTTGAAATTTTAAATGAGCAACTTGCTAATGAAATTAAAGATTATGGAGCAGAACCGTTTGTTTTTAACATTGAGGAGTTTACCAAGAAAAATAACACTTTCCGCACAGCATTATGGACGGGAAAACACTTACAACTGACCTTAATGAGCATCGGTGTTGGTGAAAGCATCGGTTTAGAACAACATCCAAACCTTGATCAATTTATCCGAATTGAAGAAGGTCAAGGGCTCGTACAAATGGGGGACAGTCAAATCAATTTAAATTTTGAGGCAGAAGCTTATGATGATTTTGCAATAATAATACCTGCAGGAAAATGGCACAATCTAACCAATACAGGTGATAAACCAATTAAGCTTTACTCTATTTATGCGCCGCCTCAGCACCCATTTGGTACAATTCATGAAACAAAAGCAATTGCCTTGGCGGCGGAAGAAGATCACCACCATTAATTAGTCGAGTTAAGTAGATAAGAGGATGGAAAAAGGTTCTATAAACTTGTTTTCATCCTTTTTTTGTTTTAGTTAAATGTTCCACGGTGAACTTTCGTAGAACATAGTAGCAATTTAAAGGAAACACTAAGTCCTAAATTTTTTTAGGATTTGTCATTTGCAGGTATTTCCCATTTTTTGCCGAATATAGAATTTTAGCTTTATATTACATACTAGAAAGGTGAAACCTATGAAAAAATTAGTAACGATTCTAGCGCTAATGCTAGTTTCTATTCCTGCATTCGTTTTTGCAAACTCTGGACCAGCTTATTGGGAGGGGTATCCCTCTAGTGAAATTATGGTAATTGATAAGAATTCGCCTATTAAAGTTGAAAATGAGGTGCTTGTCTTTGATTTTTCAGAAAGTGATAATTATTCACATACGATAAATGGCAAGGTTACTGCCACGTATGAAATGGCAAATCCTACAGATGAGCTACTAGAAGTAGAAATGGTGTTTCCTTTTGTTGGAGTACTTGCCCATTTTTCAGAAAATGAAGTGTTAGTTGCTGTAGATGAACAACCAGTTTCTTATGATTTATATTTAGGAGATTTAGCCAATCTGCAGCAGGAAGGAAAAAAGGATAATTTTGAATTCGAAAATATTGTTCCTATGATCACCAAAGAATCCTATCAGGCGAAGCATTTTACTGAAAATGAAATAGGTAAGCTTTATATCATTGAAGTAATGCCGCCAACAGAGGGAAGAGGCCATTTTGTAATTGACTTTCAACAATTGGATGCTGAAAAAACGAAAGTAATAACCAAAGGCTTTGATAGCTATGGCTATGAAAATGGTAGTACGAAGATCTCTGCATGGTACCACCAACCTGAGACCTTTGAAATTTTTGTTTTAGGTGAGGATGTTGATTTACATTAGCTGCTTATACAGATGGTGATCTTAAAGAGGAAACGAGCGACTTTCATTATGAAACAACAATCCTGGAAGTAGGGGTTAAAGACTTCCTGCTTGAATTAATAAAATCTGATCAAAATTATGGGAAGGTAATCTCAGAAACTCAAATTTACAATCTGTATGCGAAAGCACTTGATAATTACTTCACAAACAAGCATGGCTTTGTCAATGAATATGACCTTTTCGAGCAAGCAAATTACGAACGTATATTTTCGGTAGTATATACAGTTCAGTTCCCGGCTAATTCAAGCAAAAGTGTCAGTGTAAGTTACCAAACAAGAGGAACCATGGATATGACAAGAACAGTGAAACCTTTATACACCTTTGATTATATTTTGAACCCAGCAAAAAATTGGAGTGATTTTGGAGGTTTACAGATTAGAATTATTCCACCAGAACAGGCTCCTTATATTGTTAGTAGTAGCGTCGATCTAGTAAAAGATGAGAATAATATGTATCTCACCAATCTAGCTCAATTACCTGAAGAGGACCTAACATTTACGCTTTATGCAGATGAGGAGATTACTGAAAAGGGTCAAATCAAAGAGTTTTTTAATGTAATGCCCATAGTTATTTTGACAATCATTCTTTTCATTTTAGGCGTAGTTTTCTTGTTTCGTAGAAAGAAGTGAATTAACAATTGAAATCCATAAAACCAGTTTTCAACGGCAATAAATATTATCATGTATGTGTTTTAGTGCGAATTCAAAGGGACATACAGACTTTTTTTGAATGTATAATTAAGTTTGGAAAAATAATATGGTAAAATTGCATCAGAAATTATTAGGAGGGGTTTTTTTGAAAGCTGAAACAAGTTTAAGGGTTTGTGAAAAAGGACATAAGTACTACAAAAGTAGTGAATGTCCAAGTTGCCCTACCTGCGATAAAGAAAACAAGCCTGAAAGTGGCTTCCTTTCGAAACTGAGTTCCCCTGCTAAAAATGCCTTAGTTCACGAAGGGATTGACAACCTACAAGAATTATCAAAGTACACCGAAAAACAAATTTTAAAAATCCATGGTATTGGACCAGCCTCCTTACCAATTATGAGAAGTTTATTAAAAGAAGAAGGTTTATCATTTAAAGAATAAATATTAGGTTGGTAAAAGCTAAATTTGTAAACTAGTTTTGCTAAGGTCATTATGGTTAGTGAGTAATTAACATGACTATCATCTGCAAAATGACTTTTTATGTAGGAAAGGAAGTGTGTAAATAGATGTTAAAGCAAAAAATAATTGGTGAAGTTTTTAGTTGGAGTAAGGCCCTATTAATTGCATTTTCAATCGCAATAATTGTCAGCGCATTTATAGTTCAACCTTTTACAGTTAGTGGGAGTTCAATGGAACCAACATTGGATGGAGAAGACCCTATAAATGAAGAAAAAATCGGTGACCGAGTATTTATTTTCAAAAGTGCTTACATCTTAGGTGAACCAAAATATAATGACATTGTCATTATTGATAGTCGTGTTAATAGAAAAAGAACCTTAAAAGATAATCTACTCGAAAGTCCTATTGTGAGTTTGATATTTAAAAAGAACGATGATGAAAAAAGCATTGGATAAAAAGGGTAATTGGTGAAGGAGGAGATACGATAGAATATAAGGATGGAAGTGTGTACCGTAATGGTACTGAATTAGTCGAAGATTACATAAAGGAAGAAATGGTCTTACCATTTGAAACTATTGTTGTTCCAGAAAACTATATATTTGTAATGGGTGACAATAGAAATGGCAGTAGAGATAGCAGAAGTGTTGGTCCTATCCCGAAAGAAAATGTTTTAGGAAAAGTCCTTCTTAGGTATTATCCTTTAAATAAAATAAATAATTTTTAAGAGGTAGAAGTAATCCTATTTAATCTGTGAAGAAACGTACTTAAAAACGGGTAGCAAAAGTGCAAAAGCGGTCATCACAAATGGTGACCGCTTTTATTCAGGTAAAGAGCAGCAATATTGTAAAAAGGTGAAAGATGGAGGCGTGATGAGTGGATATTCTGAAACAAAGGGTTTTACAAGCATTGAGTTTAACAGATGACTTTTATAATCATATTAATGAGGGTTGTTTAACATTAAAAATATCAGACGTACCCTCAAATACAATAGGAGAACAAGCTTACTGTATGATCGGAGCGAGAGAAAGCTATTTAAAGTCTTTAAAAATTGGTAAATGGGCTGGTTTTGATTGCAGTTTAATTGATCGTAATAATAAACTTTAATAATTAGCAAATTGGAAGAAACTCATATTAACTTAAAGAGATTTTTACAAGATAATAGCATAGATGAAATTAACAGTAATTTGTTAATTGATTTATTAGAGCATGAGGTTCAGCATCACGGACAGTTAATTCGCTATGCCTATGCTAATAAAATTGATTTTCCAAAAAGCTGGAATTTTCGTTATACCGTTTAATTTTCTTCTTTAGCTATTTTTTATAGCTATTGAAACACTTAAGAGTCGTTTAGCTAGCTTATTTTTACGCTCAAGAGTATCGTTGAAAGAAAAATTGTTATTAATTTTTTATGATTTAGAAAGTACTATTTTCAGAATTAAGCGAGGAAACTTTCATTTTACAGGGGATGAATATTCGTGAGAAGTGAAAAAGAAATGTTTGATTTAATATTAAAGGTAGCAAAAGAGGATGAACGGATCCGAGCAGTATATGTGAACGGTTCTAGAACTAACCCTAATGTTCCTAAAGATATTTTTCAAGATTACGATATTGTTTATGTAGTGACGGAAACAATATCTTTTATAGAGGATGAAAATTGGATTAACATCTTTGGAGATTTACTGATGCTCCAAGAACCAGACAAAATGGATAAGTATCTTGGTATAGATAGCGATTTTGAATGTTCATATGGATATTTAATGCTTTTTACTGACGGGAATCGAATTGACCTTCATATCGAAACAAAGGATTCAATGATTAAAGGTTATGTCAGTGATAAACTTACTGTTCCATTATTAGATAAGGACAACATGTTACCAATCATTCCTCCACCTACAGATATTAATTATCAAGTAAAAAAGCCATCCGGACCAATGTTTGTGAGTTGTACAAATAATTTTTGGTGGTGTTTACAAAACGTTGCAAAAGGAATTTGGCGAGACGAATTGCCATACGCAAAATTAATGTTTGAAACTACCACGAGAGCATCACTTGATGAAATGGTATCATGGTGGATTGGAACAAGATATAATTTCCAAGTCTCAACTGGAAAGATGGGCAAGTATTTTAAAAATTATCTTCCAGAACCATATTGGGAGATGTATGAAAATACTTATTCCGATAATAACTATGAAAATTTTTGGAATTCCATATTTATCACATGTGAGTTATTTAGAACTTTAGCAGAAGATGTAGCAGATAACCTATTATTTACATACCCAATTGATGACGATAAAAATATGACGAAATTCCTTAAACATGTAAGATATTTGCCTTCGGATGCAAAGGAAATATTGTAGGTGAAGTTTTTTTATAAGAATAATTCTACTATCGAGTGCTTTGCTTCAAGTAGGAGTAAGGCTCTTTTTTTGCTGAATGATGAACAATAAAGTATGTTGGAGATTCGGAGGTTAATTAGCGTGGGAGATTGTCAGTGTTTGTCCGTTTTGCACCTCACAAGTAAATCCGTTAAACTTCTTTTTTTCGGTTTTCGTAAATGTAAGTGTGAGATACTTGGCTGTTATTGATACCTAGGATGTCGAACAAAAAATAATGGGTACTATCCTAGAAATGCTTCATATAAATAGAATAAAAACTAACAGGAGTAGAGATCATTGGACAAACAAGATAGTAGCTTTAGGTGGGTTGTATTTGCTTCGGTCCTGTTTACGTATTTAATAATGGCGAGCCAAAGAACCGCCCCAGGATTGATTACTGATCAATTGATGACGGATTTTAATGTAACCGCATCAACGATTGGGTTACTGACTAGCATACAATTTTTTGTATACACTGGTTTGCAAATTCCGATGGGGATTTTGGCTGATCGGTATGGACCCAATTTTTTTCTCATAATTGGTGCACTACTTACAGGTTTGGGTACAATGATTTATAGTCTAGGAACGCATGAATATATTCTGTTTTTCTCCCGAATACTTACAGGGACGGGAGATGCCACCATCTGGGTCAATATGGTATTAATTTTGAGTCAATGGTTTAGAGCAAAGGAATTTGTGCGATTAATTGGGGTGGCGGGAATGACTGGAAGCCTCGGTTTTCTTTTGGCGTCAGTTCCTTTCTCTGCATGGATAAACCTCTTAGGTTGGAGGGGAGCATTTTTTGGATTAGGACTCATTTTATGTTTTTGTGGGATACTTCTTTACTTTGTACTCCTAAAAAAACCAACTCAGCTTTTTCCGAATGAACCTGTAGTTATCGAAAATGAAAGCCAACGAGAAAAAATAGGGGAGTTACTTCGGCGAATTTTTTCAAATCGACAAGCGTGGGCATTATTTTTATGTCATTTTGGGCTTGTTGGTGGGTACCTAGGATTTATCAGTTCGTGGGCAGTGCCCTACGGAATGAACGTTTATGATATGACACGTTCTGGCGCTAGTCAGCTTATTATGATAGGGCTTGTCGGTGCACTTATTGGGGCCCCTCTAACTAGTTGGATTTCTAGTCGGGTAGAAACCATTAAACGGCCATACGTTGTTGTCCATATCATTATTTTTCTAGCTTGGTCTACATTTCTATTATTTAATGGAAATCCGCCATATTATTTGCTAGTTATTCTTTTCTTTATTATTGGTTATGGATTTGGGGCAAGTGCCTTGACGTTTGCTGTCGTTCGTCAATCTTTTCCAATTTTAGAATCTGGCATTGTTTCTGGATTTGCAAATACGGGTGGATTCTTAAGTGCAGTATTGCTGCCCAGCATTTTTGGGAGGATATTGGATCATTTTAATTCAACATCAGCAAGTTTAGGTAATGGTTATTTTTACGGTTTCATCATTCCAGTTACTTTCTCTTTAGTTGGTTTGATTGGAGTCATCTCAATTAAGGAAAACGTAAGGAAGCAGAAGGTGTACCCAATAATCCATAATGCTTTATAGTTTTCAACGCTTTACTTAAAAACTTATAAAAAACGGGAAGCTAAAATGCTTTCCTAGGTTCGGAATACTTTTCTAGTTTTCAGCGCAGCAAGTGGAAGAAGGTTAGTAGAATGTATAAAGAAGGCGTAGAGAGTCATTGTCTCTACGCCTTGGACCTTTTCCGTGTCAAATCTACTACTTGAGGATCACGTCAGTTGCTGCTCTGCAAATTCGCGATACAAAGCGTGGAAGTTGACTAGATCTTTGTGAGTTCCGATTCCGGTAATTTCACCTTTTTCAATAAAGATGATCTTATCGGCATTGACAATAGTAGATAAGCGGTGGGCAATAACAAATGTTGTTCTACCTTCCATTAATCGTGTTAACGCCTTTTGCACGATTCCCTCTGATTGACTGTCCAAACTTGCGGTTGCTTCGTCCATCATTAGAATTTTAGGATCTCTTAAAAAAGCTCGCGCGATCGCTATTCGCTGTCTTTGTCCTCCAGATAGTTTGACACCTCGCTCACCGACCTCAGTATCAAGCTTTAAGGGGAATTCCTGAATAAATTGGTCAGCGTAAGCCATTTTTGCAACTTCCCAAAGACGCTCATCAGTGACCATTGCTTCTAAACCATACGAAAGGTTCTCACGGATCGTTCCAGCAATCATTGGACTATCTTGGGAAACATAACCGATTTGACTGCGCCAGGAAGCTAATGTTAATGCTTTGATTGGCGTACTACCAATCAAGATCTGCCCAGAGGTAGGCTCATAGAAACGTTCTAATAAACCAAACATCGTTGTTTTTCCACCACCACTAGGTCCAGCAAAGGCTATCATACTACCAGGATTTACATCAAAAGACACGTTTTTAAGAACAGGCTCATCCTCGCTATAAGCAAAAGATACATTTTCTACGTGAATTGATTGGTTTGTAATATCCAAATCTAGGCCTTCTTGACCTTCTTCCGCTTCGAGGTCTAGTATTTCAATAATTCGCTCTGTAGCTCCTTTGGCTCGTTGAAGCTGCGTAAAAAACATGGTAAAGGCAGTGATCGGAAAGATAATTTGGAATAAATAAAGCAAGAATGCAACGAGTGACCCTGTTGACATCGAACCTTCTGCGACACGAATTCCACCATATCCGATAATTATAACAATTACGACCATAATCACGAGCTGCATCAATGGGCCAATAAGAGCAAAAATTCTTGATTCTTTAAGTCCATACGACAAAAGCTTTCCAATTCCTTGTAAGCCTTTTTCCTCTTCAGCTAGTTCCGCATTAGAAGCTTTCATTAAGCGGATTTCACTTAAAGTTTGTTGGACTTTCCCAGTAAATATTGCTGTTTCATCCTGTAAACCACGTGATATTTTTGCCATTCTTCGTCCAAGAGGCATCATAATTGCTATAGTAATCGGTACTGAAATTAACATTAACAGAGTCATTTTCCAGTCCATGATAAAAAGGATGATAACTGCACCGATAATCGAGATAATTCCGGTAATAAAATTAGGGAAATGCTGTGAAATTAAATCTTTAACAATGCTTGTATCGTTAACCACGCGACTAACCGACTCGCCACTAGTCTTTTTATCATAATAGCTGACTGGAAGCCGAATTAATTTAAAAAACATCATTTGTCGTAGTGTAGCAACAATTTTCTGGCCGACGTAAGCAAGTGAAAAAGTAGATAATCCATCAATGATTGCTTTAACAATAAATACAACACCAATCGTGACAATGAGGGCAACGCTTAAAGAGTCGACAGAAAAACCATCGACCATTTCCCGCGTTAATAAAGGTATGGTAAGACCGACTAGAGTTGTCATTAAACTACCGATTAACCCCAGAGTTAGTGCTAGTTTTGGAATTTTTGTAGAGAGAATTAGTGAGATAAATGGTTTTAGACTTTCTTTTTGAGGTTTTTCCATTAGTTAACTCCTTATGTCTGATAAATGATTTTGTTCATTATAACTCAGGGCTAATAATAAAATCGAATATTGTCCCTATTTTTTTCTGCATTCAAAAACGGGAGAGTAACTCTTACTATCATAACAGTGTAGGATTATAAACGAGGATAAACATGTTTAAAAAGCTGTTTTCGTAACTCTGTTGCTTTTAGGTTGTCTTTTGGGAATCAATAAGCCCTTGGGACAAATAAATTGGTCCCAAGGGCTTATTGATTCCCAAAAACTTCACGCTAAGCGGGAAGAACCAAGCATTCGCTTGGTTACTACCTAAAAGCTTATAGCAACAATCTTTTGGAAGAGATTTTCAAGAAAAATAAAAAATTTATAAATCAGAAAAAGTAAACAGTAGAGAGTGAGACTTTTATTCTAAGGGAACTCAAGAAAATTAAACGTAGCTGCAGCACTTAGATGTTTTTAAAAAACCACTTATAATAAATCCTTGAAAGGACAAATACAAAACCCATACTTACGCTACTCCAATACCATTTCCAGTGAATGTATTTTATGGTCTTTGTGTATTTTACCGCAATAAACTCTAGTCCGGTTAGGACCGAAATATAACAAAAATAATAGAAAAGTTTTAATATTAGCTTATTTTTTTCCGGGAAAAAAAGATTGAAAAACACGGTTATTGAAGGAAATACAAAATATTCAAAAGTGAAACTTGATTTATTAGCTTTCTTAAAAAAACGCCGTGGGTATCTAATTAAGTTTTTTTCAACAACTGTTAGCCCGAGGAGCCAAGTTATGATTTGAGTAAATAAAAATACCACCTGTGCGTTTCGTATTTTGTTTTTAGGTACTAATATTATTAGCAGGAAACCTAAAACTCCCCAGGAAGAAAGCAAAAGGGCTTTTTCTCTCGACAAAATGTTGTACCTCCTTATTGAAAACGTTGTTAAATCGGATAAACATCTCGATTTAAAAGTTTAATATACAACCTTTAGAATGACAAGTAATCGTGATTTTATTCATTACTTAGCTTGCGTTGAAATGGGAAATATATTTAACCTACTGGCAATTATGTTGTGTAAATCCCAAAATAGGGAGTAGAAATTGTCCTTGCATTAATAAAATGATTTGGCTATAATAAATAAAAATATGAATACTAAATAAGTTTTGATAGGAATGAGTAGCTTTTATCTCACTGTTTCAGAGAGCTGATGGTTGGTGCAAATCAGTACAAAGGTAAACGTGAATTACCTCCTTGAACTTTCTTTGTGAACATAAATGTAGCAAAGAACGGCTGAACCGTTATTTTATTAAGAGGAAGAGAAATCTTCAATTAGGGTGGTACCGCGTTAACCACGTCCCTTTTTTAGGGGCGTGGTTTTTTTACGTTAAGAAATATTTTCGCAAAATGTTGGTGCCTAGCATTCGCTTGGCTTCGTCCCAAAAGCTTTAAAAGTAGATAGAAACAGCATTTGAATAAAAGGAGAGAATGAAATGTCAGATTTTATTAAGCAACTTTCAGAGGAACAAATCTTAGAAGTAGAAAGACAATTTATGATTTATAAAAGTGGTGTGCACGAGATTATTCCAGAGCATGAGTTAAAAAACAAAATAGCGAGATCTATCGTGGAAAAAAGACCACTTCGAATTAAGCTAGGCTTAGACCCATCTGCACCAGATGTTCACTTAGGGCATACCGTTGTTTTAAATAACTGAAACAGTTTCAGGAGAATGGTCATACAATTCAACTACTAATTGGTGATTTCACTGGTAAAATTGGTGATCCAACAGGAAAGTCTGTCGCAAGAAAACAATTGACGGATGAAGAAGTGAAACATAATGCCCAAACATATTTTGAACAGTTTAGTAAGGTTTTGGATATGGAGAAGGTTGAACTTCATTACAACTCGAAATGGCTAGCGAAACTTCAACTTGAGGAGATCATTAACCTTTCAGCAAGCATTACTGTGGCACGATTGCTTGAGAGAAACGATTTTTCAGAGCGATTATCGACTGGAAAGCCGATCTCATTCCATGAATTTTTCTACCCTTTAATGCAAGGATATGACTCTGTCGAACTAGAGAGTGATGTAGAACTCGGCGGAACAGATCAGCATTTCAATGTGTTAATGGGGAGACATCTCCAGGAGCATTATGGGAAAGAAAAGCAAATTGTTATCCTCTTACCTTTAATCGAAGGTCTTGATGGAGTCGAAAAAATGTCAAAATCGAAGAACAATTATATTGGTGTATCAGAGGATCCAATCAAATGTATGGTAAAACGATGTCGATCCCTGATGAACTAATTACGAAATATTTTGATTTAGTCACTGACTTACCTTTGTCTGAAAAAAATCAGATCAGAACAAAACTCAACGAGGGTGAACTCCATCCACGAGATGCGAAAATGAAACTCGCAAAAACAATTGTTAGAATTTATCATGGAGAAGAGCTAGCTCATAAAGCTGAAGAAACATTTAAAGCGGTGTTTCAAAAAGGAGCGCTTCCTGAGGATATTCCGACAGTAGAGTGGAAAGGTGATCAAGAAATAACGATCATTGATTTACTAGTGAATTTAGATTTACAAAAATCTAAAACGGAAGCGAGAAAAATGATTCAAAATGGAGGAGTTAAGGTCAATGGTAGTAAAGTGAGTGATCTTAATTTAAATATAGACATTACTAATGAGACCATCATTCAGGTGGGGGAAACGTAAATTTGTTAAGTTAATAAGAACAAATGAATGACAAAAGAAACAAAAAAGCTTGTTAAGCACTAGTAATCTTAACAAGCTTTTTTGCCGTTCGTTATATGTATATTTGTCGTTACTAGAGCTACTTAAAATAAAAGATAACAGCCTTAGCCTAGCGGTAACAGGATTTCAACTAAAGTGCCTTTATTTACTTCGCTAGTGAAAAAAATCTGGCCGTTATGGGTATCGATTATTTGATTAGTAACCAATAACCTAAGCCTGTTCCGTCAGTTTTGTTGTATAGAAGGGATCGCCTAATTTCGAGAGTTTTTCCTTAGGAATACCGCAGCCTTCGTCTTGAACCTGGATTCTTAATTGGTTATTTTTATTGTTCACATTTATGTAGATGTTACCACCATTCGGCATCGCTTCCATTGCATTCTTGATAATATTTATAAATACCTGCTTGAGTTGGTTCTCGTCGCTATTGACAAGTAACCCATGATCATTGAAGGTAGGTATGACCTGAATATTACTCAAATGAGATTGTGGTTCTAACATAAAAATGACATTACTTATGATTTCAGAAATTCTATTCATCTTAAAATTGACAACTTTTGGCTTTGCCAACAATAGAAACTCGTTTACGATTGTATTAATTCTTTCTAATTCGGATTGCATCAGGCTAGCATATTTACTATTTATTTCAGGACTTAGTAAGTCTAGAAACCCTTTCAAGGTTGTTAATGGATTTCTAATTTCATGAGCAACTCCAGCGGCCAATTCTCCAATTACTGAAAGTTTGTCTGAGCGATGCATCATCATTTCCATTTGTTTGGCTTCGGTAACATCTTTGATGATCTCAAATAGACCGACAATTTCATTTTGACTCATAATCGGAATCATTTTCACCACTAATTTAAGTTGTTTTCCTATTTTATTAAAAATAGAAAGCTCGTATTCTTGTGGTTCACCATGACATGCTTTTTGGCAATGATAAATCTTTCGTTCAATATCCTCAATAGCAACACTCGAGATTAATTCTATATCCAAAAGTTCTTTTACAGTATAACCTGTAATTTTTTCAATGGCGGGGTTTGCATCAATCACATTTCCTTTTAAATCAAGAACAAGTATACCATCTATATTATAGTTAAATAGAGAATCATAGAGTTGTTCTTTTTGTTTTAGTATATCGACAATAGTAAGCTTCGTATTCTTGTCAGTTTCAAAATGAGCGTTGGAATGATGAACCACTGCTTTCACCTCTTTTACTAGAACTATTTAAATGTTACCATTTCTTAACAATGTTTTCATTGAAAATTTAGTGACAATTTTAATGTAATTAAAATTATATAAAAAGTTAAGTGAAATTCCTTTAGAATAGCGAGTTGAATGAAAAAGATTTTGACGTGAATATTAAATGTAAAGTATTTTGGTTTGCCATTCTATTTAAGAATATCTGGAGGAAGTATGAATTTTACTGGAAGAATTAGTGCAACGATCCCCATATTAATTATCTGTATTTGGCTATTGCAACATACAATTAAGGATGACGGGACTGCTAAATTTATTGTTAGTCTCACTATTGCTATAATTGCCATCGTGATTGCTTGGAATTTTGGTCGCCAATACGATAAGGCGAAATTTTACTATAAGGAACTTTTAATTAATAAAGAAGATTTGCAAAAAAAGAAAGATGACCTTCAACAAATCTTTGATAGTGTAGATGCCACGATTTGGTCAAATGACATCGTAAATCAACGAATTTACGTATCAAAAGGAATTGAGAGACTGACTGGATATACTGTTCAACAGTTTTATAATGAATATTCATTTTGGACAAGTATACTTCACCCTGATGATGTTACAAAAGGGGAGGAGTTTCTGAAAGAGATTATTTTAGGTAAATCTGCTCAAATCGAATTACGGTATGTGAATACGAGTGGAGAAACGTGTTGGTTACTGATGTCTGGCACACCAATTTTCGCAAGTGGTAGTAAAGAGGTCGTCAAAATTACAGGTGTCGTTGTTGATATCACAGAAAGAAAGAAAACAGAAGGTCGTCTACAAGAAAGTGAAATCCGTTATCGGAGCGTAGTTGAACTTTCACCAAACATAATCTTGATTATACAAGAGGATATAATCGTTTATACAAACCCAACAACAGTTAAAATACTAGGCTTAAGCGATGCATCAGAAATACTTGGGGAATCAATCTATGATTTTCTAGATCCAGCAGTTAAAAACAAGGTTATTAATCGAAAAAACGAAATATATATGGAGAAGGCGAAAATGTTTATACCGAATATAAAATCGTGAAACCCGACGGAAAGTCTATCTATATTGAAATGTTAGGTAATAAAATATCCTATAATGGCAAACCAGCGATTATGGTTGTTGGGATTGATGTTACTGCTAGAAAGGCATATCAAGAAAAAATTACGCATATGGCTTACCATGATTCACTCACCGGTTTGCCGAATCGCCATTTATATAATGAATATTTAGAAAAGGCAATGGAGCGCTGCTTCCAAAATCATCGATTGCTAGCCGTGATGTATATTGACTTAGATCACTTTAAATTCATAATGATACGATGGGACATGGTGCAGGAGATGAATTATTGAAGCTCGTTTCAGCTAGATTACTTTGCGGTGTTCGTGAAGGTGATTTTGTATCCCGTCTAGGCGGCGATGAATTCGCTATTTTATTGGAAGTATTTGAAGAACATGATGTTCGTGAAATTGCAGATCGAATTTTACATACCTTCTCAACACCATTTATGATAAAAGGGAAGGAATTCTTTACTTCACCTAGTATCGGGATTAGCTTATGTCCTTTAGATGGTGAGGATAAGGAGACAATTATGTCAAAAGCAGACACAGCTATGTACCTTGCTAAGAAGAGAGGGAAAAACAATTATCAGTTTTATAGTAAGCAACAAGGAGATTTGCTTGTTCGAAAAAATAAAATAGAACAAAACTTGCGAAGAGCGTTGAAACAAAATGAGTTCTATCTTGAATATCAACCGAAGCTTGAATTGAATACAGGAAATATCTACGCTGTTGAGGCATTAATTCGCTGGGATTGTAAAGAATTAGGGTCTGTATCACCAAATGAATTTATTCCTATTGTAGAAGAGCGCGGAATGATTTTAACTTTAGGAAAATGGGTTTTAAATGTAGCCTGTAAACAAATAAAATATGGCTGGATGCTGGAATTAAAGTGAAAATGGCCGTAAATGTATCTGCTTTACAATTTGAAGATGAGAATTTTATAAATGTAGTAACAGAAATTCTTGGAAAACATCAATTACCTCCACAATATCTTGGGCTAGAAATTACAGAAAGTGTCATGCAAAACTTCAAAAAATCATCAATCATCTTTAATAAATTAAAGGAAATAGGAGTGAAAATTTCAATTGATGATTTTGGAACGGGTTACTCTAGTTTAAGTGTCCTAAGTAACCTTCCGATTGATTTTGTAAAAATAGATAAGACATTCATTAACGAAGTTACAAGCAATAGTAATATAGCATCACTTGTTAAGACAATGATTGAAATGGGAGGAAATCTAGGTTTTGATTTGATTGCTGAGGGAATTGAAAACCGAGAGCAAGCAGAATTTTTAATTGCCAATGGTTGTCGATTTGGTCAGGGGTATTATTACAGTCAGCCCCTAGGTTCAGTTGAAGTGGAGAAGTTGCTGAAAGAAAAGCGAATTAGGGTTTTAGAATAACGCTCTTTTCGCAAATATTGTAGCACAACGTTTACGAAACTAGTCTAAAATAAAAAACTAGGTAAGGAGAAGGGGGAAAAATGAAAAAATATCTAAAGAGAGTTAGATTTATTTTTAGGTTCAAAAAGTTCATACCTTTCTTGAATGAGTTTTTCCGGTCGCGGGAGATACCCTTACCTAAAAAATTAAGTGGTGTACTATTAATTCTAACTTACGTATTGTTTCCTTTTGATCTAATACCCGATTATTTACTCTTTTTGGGTTGATCGACGATCTTGTTATTTCAACGTTTGTCCTAGAAAGAATGATAAAATTAGCTCCACAGTCTCTGAAAGATAAGTACAAAGTATTGGATTAATGATTATTAAAATAGGCGAATAACCAAACAGCGTTACATAAAAACAACCTTAATAACTTAATTATATTACGCTCTTTTCTAAAAGATTGTTGCTCTTAGATTTTAGGTCGTAACCAAGCGAATGCTTGGTTCTTCACGCTTTGCGTGAAGCTTTTGAGAATAAATAAGCCATTGGGACAAAAAAATTTGTCCCAAAAAGCTTATTTATTCTCAAAAGACGACCTAAAAGCAACAAAGTTTACGAAACAGCCTTATATTAAAATATCAAAATTTGCTAAATATAGATTTAAATACAAATAAATAATTAGTACAATAGTAACTATACTAAAATCTATGGAGGTGTTTGTACTATGGAAGGCAAGCCAAATCATTACGATGGTAGTATTCAGCACAATAATGATGCAGAAAATCATTTAACAGAAGAGCCTTTTCAACTAACTGACGAGATGAGAGCAAATCTTAGTGGTAATCCATATACAGGCGAGAAAGCAGAATAAAGAGTTATTAAAAAAATTGACTTTCTAAAGAGAGTCTTATAAAAGTTGCTATTCTAAATAGGTGAAACAAACTTTAATGTTTTGATCTACATTTTAGATGACTTTTATAGGACTTTCTGAGGATAGTCTTTTTTTATTGGTTTTAGAAATTAATTTACTAATGGTCTTGCCGATTAAGAAATTCACTCATTTACATAGAATAAAAAATTTCGTTAAAAATAAGATGATGAACAAATCGAAAGCAAGGAAAGGGAAGATGAAAATGACAAAGGTATTGTATATTACAGCTCATCCACATGACGACACGGTGTCTTATAGTATGGCAGTTGGTAAGGCCTTTATTGAAACCTACAAGCAAACAAATCCGGATCATGAAATAATTAATCTTGATTTATATACAGAACATATTCCAGAGATTGATGTTGATGTCTTCAGTGGTTGGGGGAAGCTAAGATCTGGACAGGATTTTAATGAACTTTCTGCAGAAGAAAAAAATAAGGTAAGTCGCCTATCAGAGTTATGTGAACAGTTTATTGCCGCAGATAAGTATGTGTTTGTTACACCACTATGGAACTTTTCGTTTCCACCTGTTGTAAAGGCATATATTGATGCTATTTCTGTTGCAGGAAAAACATTTAAATATACAGAACAGGGTCCAGTGGGACTTCTAACAGATAAGAAGGCTCTTCATATTCAGGCGCGAGGCGGAATTTATTCAGAGGGCCCTGCCGCTGCGATGGAAATGGGTCACCGCTTCTTAAATGTGATCATGCAGTTTTATGGAGTACCATCGTTTGAAGGCTTATTTGTCGAAGGACATGCAGCAATGCCGGATAAAGCCGAAGAAATTAAAGAAAATGCAATTGCACGTGCCAAGGATCTTGCTCATACTTTTTAATTGCAATGACATACTAGAGATATAAAAGTCGAGTTTAAATCTCGGCTTTTTTTCTCTCAAATTTACCATAATGAATAATCCACAGCTAAGTTTTCAAATAATATCTGTATAATAAAGGGGTGTAACTATGAGACCTGGCCAATCGGATGCATTGAGTAAAATTACAGCAATGACAGAGCAATTAAGCAAGCTCCAAATGGATTACTGGCAACAATACTCGAATATAGAAACATGGGGTTTTAAAATTATTTTGCTAATCTTTGTAGTCCCTTTAGTTTTATTGTATTTTACCATTGATCGAAAGCACATCCTCTTATTGGGTTTTTATGGGTTAAATGTTCATATTTGGTTTAGTTATATTAATATCGCAGGAGTTAAACAGGGGTTTTATACGTATCCGTTTGAGTTAATCCCATTTATCCCAGGGAATCTTGCTTTGGATGCATCATTAATTCCTGTTTTGTTTATCCTTGTTTATCAATGGACAATGCGGCACAGGAAGAATTTCTATCTTTATTCAATCGCATTGTCACTTTTTCTAGCATTTATCTTTAAGCCCATCCTGGTCTATGTAGGTATGTTTGTTATGTATAAAGGAACTAATTATTTTATTTTATTTGTTTTGTATTGCATTATCTTTTTATTGTCAAAACTTATAACAAACCTATTCTTAAAAATGCAAGAAAGTCCGCGGGCAACAAAAGAAGAGATTTAAACGCTATACCATTGTTCAATAAAGGCTTAGAGACTACTCTAAGCCTTAGTTAATTTTAAGAGGAATAAAAACTTTATCTTACGTAGAAAAAGGGATCCGATATCGGATCCCTTTCTTGCATAACTAAATTAAAATCCTAATGTCACTAGCTTCTTTTAATTGCTCTACAAGTTCACCAATAGCAGCTTGGTTTTTTTCGTTAATTAGTTCTTCTTGAAGAAACATTTCTACATCTTCTAGAGGAGGCATTTCATCAGTCTGCTCACTGTATTGAGCGTATAATTCCTCGATTTCCTCTTGAGAAATTTCAGGTGTTCCAATTTTGTCTCCTAAGTACTTATTAATCGTTAATTGGACCTTAATTTCTTCCTGAAGGCTAGCAAGTGTTAAATTATTCTCTTCAAGAATTTTAACTAGCTCTTCTTCACCGCCGTACTCAGCAAGAATCAAATCCATTTCTGCTTGGACCTCAGCTTCAGTAGCTTCAAATCCACCTTCAACAGCAGCTTGGTTTATAAGTGTTGTATTAACAAGCTGATCAAGAACGTGTCTTTTGATTTGAGCTTCGTTTTCTCCGTCAATTTCAATACCCATTTGTAAATAGGACATCTTAACTTGCTCATATTGGTTCGTAAGTTCTTGTTGTAAAATTTCTTCGCCGTTTACAGTGGCAACAGCTTCTTCTGGTGCTAGATCATTTACAGCTGAAATTTCTGTACCTTCACTAGGTTGTGTGTTTTCCTCTTTTACTTCGTCGTTGCTACATGCAGCTAGTCCAAAAGCAAGGACTAAACCCGCACATAATGGGATTAACTTTTTATTTAACAAAAGAACAACTCCTTTTTTATGATTAAAGCCAATTGTAACAAAGTCATTTTTTCATGTAAACCATAAAGGTGTGAAATTTTATCGTCGAAGGTTAAAGATGTGAATAACATGTGAAACAAAATAACTAAATAAGGGGATAAAATTAAATTGGAGAAAGAGTAATAATTATTTTTCTGAAAAAGTGTTCTTTGCATTTCAAAAACTCAACTTGTTTTATTGTAAATGCATGGAAAATAAAAATCTTATATTTTCAGGATAGGTTTTTTTATTGAAAATAAATTCTCAAAACTGTATAGTTTATAGAAAAGGGAATATTTTCCCAATATATTAACGAAAGGGAGGGATCATATGGCACTAAAGACAAATTCTAAATCTATTTCTTTAACAGATAACATTCAAGTGAATGATGGGTCTCATATCTTGTATTTTTATGATTCTGAAGAGAAATATCTTGAAAATCTAGTATCTTTCATATTAGCTGCAAAAAGTATGAATCAGCATGTTATTGTTATTGAGAGCTATGAGCTTTATATGGCCTTATTAGATAGATTAGGAGAGAAATTGATAGAGTTGGAGCTTATTGATTTCCTCCATTATAAAAATAATAAAGAATTTTATGAAACTCATGGGAACTTTAAATTTGAGCAGGCATTGAGTAATTTTAAGACAACTGTGCAACCGTTTGTCGATGGGGATCTTTCAGTTCGAGTATGGGGAAAGGTAGCTTGGAACGATCTTTCTGTTAGTAAAGAAGTGTTAAATAAATACGAATGCCAATGTGACCTAACTGTCAGCGAAATTGGCTATTTGACTGTTTGTTGTTACGATGGGAAAGAGGTTCCCTCTACGGTTCTAACAGACTTGATGAAAAGTCATCCGTATTTTATGACGGATACAAACTTAGTGAAATCATCTTTATATAATCATCCTGATGAAACGATTTTCCCCTCTTTAGCAGCGCAAAAAAAGATTGAAACAGAACTTGACTTCTACCGCCAAAAACTTGATTTTATTCACGTTGTCGCTCATGAGGTGCGAAATCCGTTAACAGTCATCAAATCTTTCGCCACAATATTAAAAAATGAAATAGGTGATAGAGATAAACAAACAAAGCTAAGCTTAATTGAAGATTATTCAGTTGCAATTGACCATGAAATCAATCATATCATCCAAACTGAACAAATGTTGACAACAGATACTTTTTGGAAAATGAAATTAATTAAAGCACGACCTGTTATTGAAGAAGTACTAGAGATTATGACGATTAAAGGAAGAACCCAAAATGTTGTTCTTGTTTCTGATCTTCAAGTACCTACGAATACAATTATCAATGGAAATTTAATGGGTTTTCGATTGATTATTTCTAATCTTCTAAGCAATGCCATTAAATATAGTTTTGAGGGACATACAGTTACGTTTAAGAGTTTTGTTGAAAAAGGTAATTTACATATAAATATTATTGATACAGGTGTAGGGATGAGTAAACAAGAGTGTGAAAAGCTCTTTCAAAAATATCAAAAGATTAATCAAGAAGCGGCAGGACAAGGGATAGGGCTATTTATGGTCTATCAAATCGTTACTCACTTTAAAGGCGAAATCAACGTTAGTAGTGAACCAGGGAAAGGTACAGATATTCGCGTGTCATTTCCGGTTTAGGTAGTCTATAGTCAAATATCTGAAAGTTAGTTCAACTTACATGTTAGTTATCACTAACTAATATAGCAAGAGGAATAAACGAGGAAAACGGATTTATGGAATTGATAAGAAATAGACTAATGGCTATGAAAGAGGTGGATCAACTTGAGATTTGATTATGTGGTCTTGGAGTGTGTTGCAAGCGATTATTCATGTTTTGATTCTGTTGTAGGGAAATTTCATCTCTATGATCTACGAGTTACAGTGTTATTAGGTGAAGAACACTTATCAATTAACTTTTATTTAACGGAATTTTATGACGACTGGGGCCATACCTTTTTTCATGATTCAGAAGGCTATGAGCGAGCGGCATTGTTCCCACGCCAAAAAATTCTCGAGTTATTACACTTTCACCCACGAGTTACACCTTATAAAGAACAAATAGAAAAGCAACTAGGAAAAGAAGGGTGCTTTCCTTATCAACCGATAGAGGAAGAGAGTTTGATTGAATATGATTTTGTTAAATTTTTCAGGAAGTGTAAAAAGATTGCGGCTAAGTTTAAGGTGAACTATAAAATATTGACATTTGAGGAACTTGGTTACACGAGCTATAATGCGGTAAGATTAGACTTTGAAAATGGACCAATCTATATACTATGTAACAACTATCGTGTTACGTTTGTTAAGAATAAGAATTCAGCATGGGGAGGCGAGTTAGATGGCTACCCATTAAATTTTATTGATCATGAACATCTAGCAAGAGAGTTTAGTGGGAATTATAGAGTATACACGGTGGCAGAACTAAATGAACCGTTTAATAAAGATGAATTTGTTTTAGATGATTTTAATAAGTATAGTGTAGATCACTGGAAACCTAAAAAAGTTGGTGACTTTCTGTTTAATTATTGGGATTAATTGGATATAAGAAGGGGCAAATTCATGTTGAGTTTGTTCCTTTATTTTTTATAGGCAATAATCATCAAGTTTGCATGTGCTCGCAGATATATGCAATCCTATTGATAAAGTTGATTTATTCGAGGGAGATTGGCTAATTATGAAATGGTTACGAACAATCCACTTAATTCATGGCATATTATTTACATTGATGCTTTTATCAGGTTTGTTCCTGTATGGTACCACAACACGAACTTGGTTTAACCAGATTGGATTTCCAATGGTTCAATTCCATATTGCCATAGCATTCTTGTATTGTGGGGTCATCCTCCTAAGCATGTATAGGGTGGGACGCTATCTACTAAAAAAACCTCCCATAAAAAAGTTTAATTTTATCTGGATGATCGTATTCTTTTTCTTATGGACGGTCTCGGGGCTACTTATGTATTTTCAGGCTGCTGTTCCTACTGGAATTCGAAATGGAGCCGTTGTTGTCCATGATTGGAGTACTTTTTTATTTATACCGTGGCTCCTCACCCATACAATTTGCCATCTATTTAAGATAAGCCTTCCTTGGCCAAATTGGTGGAATTCGCAAGCGGTATTACCTTCGCGGATAAAAGAAAATATCTTAGATCGCCGTGATTTTTTAAAATTGCTAAGCTTTTCCTTCTTATTTCTTGTGATTGGTGGCTGGCTCAAATGGAATCTACCGATATTAACAGTTGCTGAAAACGAAGTGAAACGGAGAGGATATTTTCGGATTTACAATGTAACGAATGACTTTCCACGTTATCCAAATAACGAGTGGAAGCTGACTATTGGTGGACTTTCGAATAAAAAGGTGGAAATCGGGTACTTTGATTTATTTCGACTTCCGTCAACAACGATTGTTGACGACTTTCATTGTGTGACTGGGTGGAGTGTCAGGAATGTAGAAATGAAAGGAATTCTGTTAAAAGACTTATTTAGTGCATATGGAATTGAAGCGAATAGTGAGTTTGTTACAGCATATTCCGGTGACAATGTTTATTTCGACTCATTTTTAACGAGACAATTATTAGACGAACCTTCTTATCTAATTTATGAAATAGATGGTGAGCCACTAAAAGCAGTGCAAGGCTATCCTTGCAGACTATATCATCCTGACATGTATGGATATAAATCTGTAAAATGGGTGGATCGTCTGGAATTTACTGAAAGTAGAAAACTAGGCTTTTGGCAGCAGAGTGGAGGGTATGATTTAGATGGCTACCTATAAACCAATTAAGCGATACCTTATTCCGTTAGTAGCGTTGTTCATTGGGGGTAGTCTAGCTTTCTTGTTCGTCCCATCAAAGATGGACTATGAATGGAAGATCTGGCGTGATCAAACGATCGAGTGGGAGAAACAACATTATGCAGTTAAAGGGAGTTTCACTTTAAACGGGGAAGTCGTGACAAATGAGATCGGCGATTGGTCAGAGGAAAACAGTCATTTGAATGTCTCAGTAGTAGTTTCCGATGATTCTGTGTTTGAGTTTCAAGTTGTTTTTCAAGAGGAACGAATTTATATCAATTCAGCTGATACGTGGTATCAGAATGAACTTAGCCCTCGCTTCGTTGAAGAATTTGCCCCTCTCTATCAGCCATTTAGTTGGATGCGTGAATTACTAAAAGAAGCCGATCGAATTGAAAAAAATAGAGGAGGGGAGCTAACAACTTATACAGCATTCTTTGATACGTTTGATAAGTTTGAATTTCGTGGCTATGAATTAAGTGAGCAAGAGCAGACATCTTTAACTGTCATAGAAAAAGAGGGTCAAATTCAATCCTTTACCTTTGATGTAAACCCAATTCGACCGGAAACTATAGGGCCACTTGATAGTTATCCAAACCAACTTAGCTATACGATGAGTTTTACAATCATAGATGAAGTACAAATTGTATTACCAAAGGAAGCCTATGAAGGTGAGAAACTGGAATAGCAAAGACTGTCCTTTTATATAGTCCTATCCCATCTAAGCTTTTATCGACTCGCACTATGCGAGTCGATTTATTTTTGCTTAATCAAGAACGTAAAATGACGGGCAAAAACACTAAACGAGTGAATACAACATATATAAGGTAGAAAGGAGGGTTTTATTTAATGGAGAGCAAAACTAGAGGGATTATTGAAGCGTCTTTGAATGCTTTGTTGGAAGATAAAACATTTTTACCAGAATTAGAAGGTAACCAGCGTAAGCAAGCGTTTACTTCGTTAGCTGCTATTCTCTCTACACCTAATCATGTTCATAAATCGTTTTTGCGGATTGCTTTAGAGGATGGGCAGGTCGTTCGTATTCCAGCATTTCGTGTTCAGCATAATAACTGCCTCGGGCCTTACAAGGGCGGAATTCGTTTTCATGAATCGGTGAATGAGGATGAAGTGATAAACTTAGCTTCGTTAATGACGTTGAAAAACGCCCTACATGATGTCCCTTTTGGAGGCGGGAAGGGCGGTATTGTTTTGAACCCGAGGGAACGGACGATTACAGAGCTACATCTCATTGCAATAAAGTATGTTCGCTACTTTAATGAAATACTAGGGCCTGATAAGGATATTCCAGCACCAGATGTCGGTTCAGGCGAAAGAGAAATGGACTGGATGATGGCAGAATTTAAAAGTATTCGAAATGGTGCTCCATATCGAGGAAGTTTTACGGGGAAAAGTGTTGTAAATGGTGGCTCGTTAGGTAGAAGAGAGGCGACAGGTAAAGGAGTCTATTTTGCATTTAGATACATGCTTCACGATTTTTTGAAAGCGCAAGAGGACTTGTTGACGAAAACCGATAATGTATTTGCAAAGACATTATTAGCTCATGCAGGTCGTCCTCTTAAGATGGCCGTTCAAGGTTTTGGTAATGTTGGTTCAGTAGCGGCACTCGAAGCATTTCATTGTAAGAAAGTACAAAATAAAGTTGTCGCGGTTAGTGATCGAAATGTGACTCTATTTAACTCGAATGGATTAGATATACCTAGCTTAGTTCAGTTTAAAAATATGAACAAAGGAGAGTTACCAACAACTGACGAACAACTTGTTGAAGCAGGCATTGAAGCTGAAATTTGTGGCAGAGATGATCTTTTGACGTTTGATGTTGATGTACTTATGTTAGCGGCTTTAGAGGATCAAATTCATCAAGGCAATATGAAAGAGATTAAAGCAAAACTGATTGTCGAAGGTGCAAATGCACCTGTCACAAAAGAAGCTGATCAGTTTCTCAGTGACAAAGGAGTCATTATCATCCCGGACATCTTAGCAAATGCTGGTGGCGTGATTGTCTCTTACCTCGAGTGGATTCAAGGACGGGAAACGCAATTTTACACAGAAGAAGAGGTCTTCAAGCTCTTATTTGATAAAATGCAAGGCGCAATGGATAAAATTCTCCCACAATTTTTGGGGATCCATTCCCTTTACGGCAAAATTGTTACATTCATTCAGTGATGAAATTATCAACTGTCCTTTATACTCAGGGGAAGTTGTATTAGTTTAAGTGAATGAAAATCTACCTATTTTATAGAAAAAATTACCTCATGTGAGTTCACATCTTGAGACAATTTTTTCATTCTTTATAAATCGAAAAGCAACAATCTATGTGTAAACATCCTTAACAAAAGAGGGGTAACACCAATGAATTGGATGTTACCTCTAAATCTTAGACGAGTGGGTTGAACTAATTTGTTATACTCTGTCATCTTCCCAATTTCTATAGTAGTTATCTTGCTTGTCCTGTTTTGCTATTTGATCTTCATTTTGGTGCTCGAGTGTATTTGTTTGTTTTGTATCCTTAGTAGTTTTATTTTCGTTATTTTTCTTCTCCATATCTTTCCCTCCATTTCCTTTCAATTCATACCTAATATAAACCGAAATGGTGGGAAGTATGTAGAGCCCTAGTTTCCCGGGAAAGCGCAGGAAAGGACAGGATATGTCAAAATCTTTTCCGTATTTTTTCGTAAGTAAGAGCACTGCAATTTGGACCGGAGCGGTTTTCGATATCGAGTTTGGTGAAAAGAGAACGATTTTTGTTAAAGGCTCGTAAACTTTTTTGCTTTTAGGTCGTCTTTTGAGAATAAATAAGCTTTTTGGGACAATTTTTTTTGTCCCACTGGCTTATTTATTCTCAAAAGCTTCACGCAAAAAGTGAAGAACCAAGCATTCGCTTGGTTACGACCTAAAAGCTAAGAGCAACAATGTTTGAGTAAACAACCTTGTTAAATAAGGAATAGACTCTAAGTTGAGTTTATCCTTATTTAAGTAGAGACAATTTAGCGAAGACCTGCAGCGCGTTCTACTTGTGCTTGGTGAGAGTTATCTGCTTTTCCATCTACATGCCGAGTACTATTTGAAAAATAGACATCGAAATGTCCGGTAATTCCGTTATTCGTAATGTACTGAATATCATGCGGCATAAAGCTCATAGATGCTGCTAACCTTCTTCCATCTACTTCACAAATAACAGCTCTTGGAGTCCAGGAAAATCCTCCCCAAATTGATTTAGCAATATTCGTATCATTAATCGAGACGGTTTCAGCATCAGCATGGTTTGCACCGATGGTTCGTTTAATATAAAAACTCTGACCAGTAGCTAAATCAGTGATTTTCGCTGTTTTACCAATTGAAAAAACATATTGCGCCTCAGTCCACCAGTCCAATAGCTCACCATGGCGAGCACTAACAACTGGTTTTACAGCAATGTTATGTACTGGGATCGACAGCTGTTGTCCGATAGAAAGCATACTGTTCGTAGACAAATTATTCGTTCTCATAAGCTCTTGTTGTGGAATTCCGTATTGAATACTTAAATTCCAAAGATTATCACCTGAAACTACAGTGTGTGTAATGTAGCTGATGGTATTTCCGCTTGTCTGTGTCGGAGTATTTGTTCCATTTGGAATCGTAAGAGCTTGTCCCACCTGTAATGCATCTGATTTTAATTGATTTGTTGTACGAATTTGATCAACTGTCACACCAAACCTGTTTGCTATATTAAATAAGGTATCTCCTGAGACGACACGATAAGTAAATGTCGTTCTTTCTACTTGTGGAGCAGGTGCTATGGATGTGCTCCCAGTATTAGAAGGAATGACTAATGTTTGTCCAATTTGGAGCATCTCAGATTTCAGATTATTGGCAGTACGTAACGCATCAACAGTTGTACCGTATCTAGCAGCAATTGCCCATAAGCTATCACCCGCAACTACGGTGTGGGAAGTGGTTGTGGGACTTGGGGCTGCAGAAGACGGAGTAACTGCAGTAGTACTTGGAATAGTTAGCGTCTGTCCAATTTGCAACATATCAGTCTTTAGGTTATTAGCAGAACGTAACGCATCAACAGTTGTGTTGTACCTAGTAGCAATCGTCCATAAATTATCACCTGCAACTACAGTGTGGGTAGAAGTAGTTTGAGTAGGAGCAGGTGTCTTTGTTAATTGAAGATTGCCATTAGGAATGACTAACCTTTGTCCAATTTGTAAAATATCAGATTTTAAATGATTAGCAGTACGAATCGACTCAACTGTCGTCCCAAATCGTTTTGCAATGACTGATAAACTATCACCAGAGACAACGGTATAAATCGTATCAATTGTTTGTATTTGTGGAGAGAATGTTCCACTAGTACTCGCTGGAATTTGCAGAGTTTGACCAACTCGAAGCAAATCAGTAGTAAGGTTATTTGTCGATCGAATTGCATCTATTGTCGTGCCAAATCGATTCGCAAGTAAAGACAGGCTATCACCAGAGACCACAGTATAGGTAGTAGTTGCTACTGTTGCTTGTGTCGTTTGATTTCCGGTAATTAGAACAGGAATAATCAATGTTTGTCCGATGCGAACCTGATCGCTAGTTAGGTTGTTTGCTTCCGAGATTGCTGCAGTAGTTGTGTTGTACTGTTTAGCGAGCACGGATAAATAATCGCCAGCAGCAACTGTGTGAAATGCCTTTGGAATGATGAGTCTCTGGTTTAGCTGCAATGAATCTGTTGTAAGCTTGTTTGCTCTCTTAATGTTATCAACGGTTATTTGATATGCTTTTGAAATGCTCCAGAGCGTATCACCCCTCGCAACAAAATAGTGAATCGTTGAAGCCTGTGTAACTTGATTGGTAGTTACTGACGCAGCTGATGCAGAGTGTGTATTCAACCCAAGTGGAAGAGTACTTACGAGCATTCCTCCAACCATTACTTTTACAACAGTAACCTTAATTCCAGGATATTTCCTTCCAATAAACTGAATTGCGGATGAACGTAAGTTTTCTTTTTCCCCTGGTTTTGCCCCAAATTCATCGGCGAACTCCGTTAACTGATCATCGAGAAAGAGAATCAGTGCATATTCGTTCGTTTGCTGATTGATTATTCTAAGCTCATGCCTTTTATAAAAATCCATTTTTTTTATCTCCTTTTTGAGTAGTGCACAAGTAGTTTTCTTCAAAATCGGTAAACCATGCCAAGTAATAATTTATTATCTGAAATTACGTTGGATAAAAATTTTGAACAATGATGAGAATAAGGTGAAATAGGATATTATAAAAACGAATGAGGAAGTGTACATAATGAAAAGACAAAGGTTATGTTTCTTATTGCTTTTTTGTTTACTTGTAGTTGGTTGTAGTGCCAATGGGCAGCAACAATTATCGAGAGTTGATGTTCAAATGGTAAACCTAGAGGGAAGTGAAGCAGAAATTGTTACGATTACCGATAAGACGAAGTTAGGTGACATCAAGCTTCTATTAAAAAGGGTGAACTGGGAGCCTAATAGTGAAGTATCGATGGAACGAAGAGAAGATGCAAAGATAACGTTGTACTTACAATTAGAACAAGATATGCCTGAGCAGTTATTTGAATACAGGGTCTGGTTTAATGAGGACGATACAATAACAATTATCAGTAATAATTTAAAAGAAGGATACGGATACTTGGACCAAAAAAATACGGAGATCTTCAAGAGAGAGTTTTTGAAGGTGAATTAAAACAAGTGAAAACAAACTCAATTGCCATGACAGTTGAGTTTTTCTTTTTAATACTTTCTTTTGAAGGGTAGGATGCGACTATGAGTTTGTAAACCCTAAAACAATTGTTTACTAATTTACTAGAGAGTTGTAGTATAATAAGTGATCATTTAGTTCGATAAAGTAGTGGAATTGAAAAAAAGTCATATATTTACCGTGGCAGTGTGAAGAAACCATAAGCCACGGTATTTTACGTTTCATAACCATTGTTCTTTAACCGAAAAATGAAAGACAAGTGTGAAAGAGGAAGATGTATCATGCCATACGAAATACTAATTATTATGTTAATTATTTTGATCGGTAGTATCATCCAAGGAGTTAGTGGATTTGGCTTCGGCTTATTTGCAATGGGCTTTTTACCGATTTTTTTCACTGTAAAGGAAAGCTCACTGTTTGTGATGTCTTTAGCTGTTGTCGTTTCGGCGTGCATCATTGCTAGAAATTATAAGCATATTGTCGTAAAGGCTCTGGTATTTATGGCAGTTGCGTCGCTATCTGGTAGAATTATTTCGTTTTTTATCTTAAATGCTTTTGGCGAAATGGATGTTATGAAAAAGGTACTAGGGATTTTCTTAATATTGATGGTAATTTATTTATTTTTCAACAAAAAGAACCTTCCTCAGCAGTCTTGAGCAAACCTATCATCCCAATTATGTTTGGTTTCATCGGTGGTTTCATTGGTGGGATTTTTGCTGTTGGCGGTCCATTTTTCGTATTTTATTTTTTACTAGTCTTTAAGGATAAATATAAATATAATGCCAATCTACAAGCAATATTTTTTATAAACAATGCGTTTTCCCTTGTTTTGCATGGAATGAACGGAGATTTTGACTCATCGTTTTAACGTATTTTCTAGTTGGGGTCGTAACTGTTATTGTTGGTACGACAATTGGGATGAAGATGTTCGATAAGCTTCCTCGTGATCTAATTAAGAAATTTGCGATGATCGTCGTCTTGCTAGCTGGTTTGAATTTACTTATTTTTTCTTAGTTGTACGGAGAGATTGCCTCCGACTGAATAAAAGAAAAATAAATAAGTATGGTGATTGGTTTAAAATGGTACAATAGTTGATGAAAAAGAGTTTTCAATAAACGCTGTTTTCGTATAGTTTGTTGCTTTCGTAAAAATCCCAAAAGCCGGATTTTTACACAAATATACTAGAATTTCACTACTTATTTAGTAAGTATTGCTCTTTTCTTACTTATTTTATTGGGTGAATTCTTCAACTAAGGGGTTTTTCTAATTTTCTTAGGTTAAATAGCAACAAGTTTTTTTGTGCGACGAGTAATCGCAGGAGCAATGTTTACGAAAAGAGCCTTAACAAAAAGGAGATAGATCGTTTGAGTATCGAGGAAACAAGTACAAATGTGAAAGTCAGATTTAACGAATTAAAAAAATCAATTAACAGAACCTCTAATTGGCGCGAGCGTTTAGATGCAGTAAATGAGTTGGGGCAGTGGAATAGCAAAGAGGCGACAGAATTATTAAAGTATAGTATGACGGGTGATCCCGTTTATAAGGTACAGGAAGCTGCTTTTCGTCAACTTCAAGCGTTAGGTGAACAAGTCACGATGCCAAAACGTACACCTGGAGAATTAATCAAGGGAACAAATAAAATCTTGCTCAGAATAAAAAAGAGTTTACCTAATAATCATTCATACGAGGATTTCAAAGAAAAAGTAAAAAAGATGCGACTTGATTTATTTGATACGTATGAAGGTGATAAAGGTGCTGATTTTGATAAATGGCTAGAGGAAACATGGACCAATTTACCTACTAGATAACAACGTGTATTATGCGTCTTGTAATACAACCCAAAGAACATCTTCAGAGATGTTCTTTGGGTTGTCTAGAAAGTCTCAATATCCACTTTTATTTACAGTAAAATTGCATTATGACCGTAGCCAAGCAAGCTTGGCTCTTCACGCAAGAGCGTGAAGTTTGTAAACTAAATGAGGCGGAGGGACAAATGAATTTGTCCCTCCGCCTCATTTAGTTTACGAAAACGATCAAAATGCAAAATTTCTTTATATTTTTAATGAAAATAAGCAAGATAGCAAATCACTAGCCAAACAGGGCTAGGTGGTTATGAAATGTTATTTTCTTTTTTCTATAAGGATATTAAGTCACCAATCTAGATAAGAAACACTTTGTTTATTAGGGGTTTCTCGGCACTCTGAGAACATCTTCAGAGATATTTTTTTTGAATTTTTAATGAAAGTCCTAATATGAAATGACAAGTAATTTGAGTTGTAATTGGAGATAATACTTAGGTAAAACTTGGTCTTAAAGGAGGAAATGTTTTGGAAACGACTTTAAAGGTCGGCGATATGGCCCCTGAGTTCACTTTACCTGCTACCACAAAAGAGAAGTTATCACTTTCTGAATACCGTGGTACCAAGAATGTATTGGTGGCTTTTTATGGAATGGACTTTACCCCTGGCTGAATTAAGGAAATTGCCTCTTGGAAAGAGGATTACAAAAGATTTGAAAACTCAGAAGCTGAAGTATTGGCGATAAGTGTTGATCATATTCATTCGCACCGAGTTTTTGCAGCTAGCATGGGCACATTGCCCTATCCATTGTTAGCTGATTGGGACAAACAAACAGTAAAGAGTTACAATGTTTTCAATGAAAAAGGTGGAACTGCGATTCGCTCCGTTTTTATCGTAAACAAAGACGGAATCATTATGTATATCAACACCTCATTTAAAGCAGATAAGAAAGAGGATTACGAGGCAGTGTTTCAGGAACTAGAAGCCTTAACGAAATAATAAAGCAACAATAACTTGTAGGATAAAAAGGGTGGTACGATTGCCATCCTTTTTCTAACTCCTTTGTATACTCAGATTTACTTATTCAATTTTGTAAATCCATAATAATGCAATATTAATAGCTAATTTAGTTGTATTACTGTTTAGGCTGTTTCCGTAAACTTTGTTGCTTTTAGGTCGTCTTTTGAGAATAAATAAGCATTTTGGGACAAATTTATTTGTCCCAATGGCTTATTTATTCTCAAAAGCTTCACGCAAAGCGTGAAGAACCAAGCATTCGCTTGGTTACGACCTAAAAGCTAAGAGCAACAATCTTTTAGAATAGCGAGTACAATTAAACTAGTTAAACTGCAGCATGCAACATCCTAAAAATATTTTGTTAAGAGATTTGCTTAGAAATGTCTGATTTGTTCTAGGAGAAAAGGTTTTAGTAATTGTTAATTTATGATATAACCAATATATGTACTATGTTTTTAAACGAATAAAGGAGTGTACTATGACAACATTATCCAGAACAATCTCTTATTCTAGGAAGAAAAGTAAGAAATCAATAGTTTTAAAAGCTTTTCTCGGACTTTTAGGAGCATTTATTATCAGCTATCTTTTACTATTATTTGTATTTATTTCAGAACGCGATACTCATCCGTTTTTCACTCATTTCGATGAACCTTTGATTATTGCCCATCAAGGCGGCAATCACTTAGCACCTTCTAGCTCGATTGCAGCTTTTGATAAAGCCGTTGAAATTGGAGCACATGTACTTGAATATGATTTACATATTACCAAGGATGGCCATCTTGCACTCATCCATGATCCAACAGTCGACCGGACGACAGATGGGACCGGAGAAGTTGTGGCTATGACGTTAGCAGAAGTTCAAGCGTTAGACGCTGGTTATACCTTTACTGATTTAAATGGTGAACATAGTTATAAAGGTCAAGGTGTCTATATCCCAGATGTCCGTGAAATGTTTGATCGATATCCAGATAAGCTTCATTTAATTGAAATCAAAGATACAAATCCATATGATCGAATGGATGAGATCATCACAACACTTTGGAACATCGTTTTAGAATACAATATGCAGGATAAAGTATTAATCGCTGCATTTGATAGCTTTATTTTAGAGCGTGTTACTGAGCTTACTGAGGGTCAAGCAGCTACTGGTGGTGGGAAAAAAGAAACGACTAATTTTGTTGTAGCTCATAAGTTTTTCATACACCCTTTTTATTTTCCTAAAGTAGACTCATTCCAGCTGCCAACGGCCCAATCAGGCTTTGATTTAACTGACAAGAAGCTAATTAAAGGAGCAAATCGGTTAAATCAAGAAGTGTATTATTGGACCATTAATGACAAAGAGACAATGCTTCACTTACTCGAAAATGGTGCACATGGAATTATCACTGATCGACCAGATCTCTTACAAGAGGCGATTTTAGAACATCAACAAACCAATAACTAATCGTCGAGATTAAGCTTGGGGACATTTGTCTTCCAAGCTTTTTTGTATCGAACGAGCGTTTTGGTCGTCAAAGCGTAGTGGCAAATATCCTGTTAGCCCATAGAATAATAGAAAAATACTGAAGGAGCAGGTTATGTATCATTCTTATTTTAGGTCTAACAGCAGCGTCCCTAGTATTGTTTCCTTTTTACAAGGGGACGTCACAGGGGATAAAGTGGCTGACAATGTCTATTTAACTGGAATTAAAACTCAAGATAGTCCTTTTATTCAAAATATTACTCTAGTTGTTCAGGATGGAAGAACCGGTATTTATACTAGTACAGCACTCAGTGAAAACACTGGTTATGCTCCGTCACTATTCTTGGGCGATTTTACTGGAAATGGCGTCTCCGATATTCTAATAAGCATCGCTACTGGTGGTAGTGGTGGAATAATGAATTATTACATGTATTCCTTCATTGAAAATCGAGCAAAACTGCTTTTCAATTCCAATGATTATTATCAGCAATATAAATATGAAGTGACTTATCAAGACAATTATAAAGTTGCAGTTATGAGTTTTATTAATCGAAAAAAATATATCATTGATATTTCTCTGAGAGATGCTGAGTATTTAAATGAAATTTATGATCAGAACGGCAAGCTGAAAAATCCTATCAAAGGCTTTGTGAATCCTTTAAGTGGCTTATATCCCGTCGATTTTGATCTAAATGGCGTATATGAGCTGTTGGCCTATCAAAAAATCGCTGGAAGATATAACGCAGATTCTTTAGGTTATGTTTTGAATACATTAAAGTGGAAGGATCATAGTTTTGTCTTGGATAATCAGAATGTCGCCATTTTCGGTTATTAAATCTAGTAATTTTACTGCTATTCAGTTCTATATACCGTTTGATATAGCTTGAATGAGGTAAAGGTAATTTTATGGGATTCGATCATATGTATAAAAATCATAAAAATTCTGAAAAGTAATTATAACAAGGTTGGATTCCGTCAAGAATGATTATGAGGTGGTTTTAATGAACTCTATAATCATGGATATAGCGATCATGCTTTATTTATTTTTTATTGTACTTGCTTTTATTGGTAGCTATTATTATGGCTCTTATATGATTAGCAAATCTGGTTATTTTTTGTTGCACTCAATCATTGCGGTCATCATGAGTTTAGCATTAGGGATTTTTGCATTGATAAGTTGGATTATGTTTAGCTGGGGCACGAATGAACATTTATTATTTGGTGGTTTATCGTTAGGGGCAGGGTTTGTTGTAGTTGGTGTACTGCTATTAGTTTCCATTTTGTGTGTGAAGAGAAAGGATCTTTTAAGTATTAAGCAAGTAGAGTAGGATTTTTGGATCTGTTTCACTAGAGAAATGACTATTAAATTAGAGGGCAATTTAATAGTCATTTTTATTTAAAGGCTGTTTTGTTGCTTTTAGGTCGTCTTTTGAGAATAAATAAGCATTTTGGGACAAATCTATTTGTCCTAATGGTTTATTTATTCTCAAAAGCTCCACTCAAAGCGTGAAGAACGAGCATTCACTTGGTTACGAGCTAAAAGCTAAGAGTAACAATCTTTTAGAAAAAACTTTTTATAAGTACAAAATGGCAAGTATAGACGATCTTTCTGTACTTGTTTTTTTACTGAATTTGATGCTAAAACAGCCTTATGTAAAAAGTACCATCTTCCTAAATTAATCGTTCTATAATAAACTTAATCTTAAATATTCAAAAAAATAAATCTACGAGGTATAACGATGCAGATCTCCGTAACGATGAAGAGTACGAGCAGGAAGAAAGATTACTTGACGAAAAAAAGAATGGTATTAGAAACTACGCCTAAATCCCTTCAGCAATTAATTACTGAGATTATCACTGTAAACGTAAAACAGTTTAATGAGAAAGAAGGGGAAAAGCCGCTCGTCGACTTTTTAACAACCAGCGAAATTCTCCAACAAAGCACCACAGGTAAGGTTGGCTTTGGCACGAAATATAATGAAAACAAAACTGACTTAGAGGAAGCGATCAATACCGCTATCCAAGCTTTTCATGACGGGTTATTTAAAGTGTTTGTCAACGAACGAGAACAAGAATCATTAGAAGCCCCACTTCAGCTAGAGGATGGAGCGGAGGTTGTTTTTATCAAACTTACGATGTTAACAGGACGAATGTGGTGAGGAGAGTTTGATGATGGATCAAGAAAAACACAGGACCTATTATAAAGAATTGAAGGTGAAAGCTGAGCATTTTTCTGAAGTAGAGAAAAAAATCCTTTTGAAACTAATTAAAATCTCGAAATCCTATTATTACTTTGATGAGCGTGATACCAAAAGTGTAGAACGTTTGTTACTTGAGTTACATAACGGGGCTGAGGATACATTTTTTGATCCACTTAAGAAAATTGTTCGCACCCTTCTAGGTGAGTATCAAGGAGAGGTTTTCGATTATATACTTCGTCATAAGCATGAATATTCGTATAGCATTGGCTATTACCGAAGGCCGTTTCGGACGACAAATTTAAAGCAGCATACGAGTGGAATCATTTGGAAAGTAGCCTGCCTCATCGACTTATACAAAGATTCGTTTTCGATTACCGAGTATTTAACTAAACCTAATTATCCACTTGAAAGTGAAGTGGTCAAAGAAATCCTAGCGTATGAGATTGACCATCAGCCTCAAAAGGTGATGCCCGCTTTAAAGGAGATTATATATGGTGAGAACAATACAGCGCTTTTAAATAGGACGATGATTTCAGGATTGTTCTTAAGTCATGACGAGGCTGCTTATCAAATGGCGGGGGAGTTACTGGTAGCTGCAAGACTCCAGGAAGGCTTACGCCAAAGCATTGTTGAGAGTATGGACGAAGGCACACTTGAAGCGATGATCTATATGTTAAAGATTATTTTAGATCAAAATCTCATCCGCTACAGTTCGGTTGTCAGAGCCTTAGATGTATGGACAGGTCTAACATTGGAAGCAGTCAATACGAGGGTCGCAAAACAATTAATTGACTATGCCTATCAATGTTTAACAGATAAAGCACTTTGTAGCGAATGGACTTTTAGTCATGATTCCAACAAGGTTTATATGAGTCTATGGGCGACTGCTGTTTTGGAAGAGTTAGAAGTAGAAGAAAAAATTCATAGGTTGATGAACACAGGGGAGACGTACCAGAAAATTGTCGCTCAGTCATTTTTAACGCAAAGTCAAAACGAAGAACTTCGGTTTTCTATTGCGTCTCGTTACCTTGAGCAAACGAACCTTGAGTTACAATACTATGTCTACTCCAACTATGTGTACGACCTATCTACTAGTTATTCTTTTGGAATAGGAAATCGTCGTAGCTTGCTTGAAAGAATTCCCTTTCTCGAGGATAAAAATGAAAGGCTACGTCAGTTCAATATTTTTAAACATGCATTAGTGAAGCTTGGTAAAAAAGAAATTACCTTTTCGTCAATTGCATTTGAAGATGTCTCGATTACGTACTCTTCTGATTTAGTTGCGAATAAATTACTGTACCTTGTCGCCTATGATATGGACCCAGAGTTAATCGCAGAACTTTTGGCGTATAAAGAAATTGTCAGCCCTGAGATCAGAGGGACTTTACTCGAAAACTTCTGTCATGAAGTATCTAATAATGAGCAAAGGAAGTTTATAATCGAAAGTTTAGCTGATAAGAGTATCGCTATCCGTGAAACTGCATTGAAAAAGCTAATGAAGTATGAACTATTGCCAGCTGAAATTGAAAAAATTGAAGCGGTGCTAAAGTTAAAAACAAGTACCTTAAGGCAAAGTGCGATTCAAATTTTATTAAAGCAAGCCAAGGAAACTCTTGAAGGTACAATTGATCGTTTAGTAGCGAGTAAAAGTGAATTGCAGCGATTAGCAGTCCTTGAGATCATCACCGTATTAAAAGAAGACCCAAAGCGAAAAGCCAATATGAAAGCTATAAAGAAAAACTTTCATCACTTACGAAACCGACTGAAAAAGAAAAGTTACTTCTAGCAAAGTTAACTGACACTGAAACGTATAGCATCAAAAATGGATTTGGTTTATTTGACCCTAAAGATCAGTTTGATATTTTAGCGGAAATCACACCGTTACATGACTATACGGTCAAGAATGTTTTTACAGCATCTTTAGAGAAAATGAAAGAATTTCTCTTAGGTTTATCTAACTTAATTCATGAGCATAGGAATTTTCAATACGAAGTAGAGTTTTTTGATGGGTATAAACAAACAGCTGTCCTCGGCGCACAGTTACAGCAGTTGAATTATCAACCATCTGAGCAATTGAAACGAACGGATAACCTTCCATTGTCTGAAGTTTGGCGAGAGTATGTAGATCAAAGTGATATTGGAGAAATCGAACTTCTACAAATGAATTATTACTTTGGACTTGAACATTTATTTTACAACTTTGATTTACTAAAAGACTTTCGCTCATCAAACGACGAAAGAAAAGCCTTATTGTCTGAATTATTTCCGATTGAACAAATCCAGGAAATGTTCGGGTGGACCAATGAATTAACGTATGCATCTCAAATTAACCAAATTGTAGCGGCTTATCTAGCTGACTATGATCAAAATGTGATTTTCTCATTAACTAGCAAAATCTTAAATACTATGCTACACCAAATTCCAGAAGATGAGATTAAGGGTCAAAAAACGATTTTTGGAATTTTAACATCGCCATGGCTTGATTGGTCATACCAAGCTGTTACAGACGACACCTCTTTCAAGGATTATTTTCTCCTTAAATATAAACTGTACGTGAATCACAAATTCAAACGATATCAATTAAGCATAGAAGAGACGGCACGGGCCTTTGATTTGAAGTTAATTGACGAGGATGAGGTATACAAGGAATTAATGGTCAGGGGAGAAAGCAATCAGCACCTTTATCAAGTAACTCAAAAGCGTAGTGACATTGTAACGAAATATCCTTGCATCGTTACTTTGCGGGACCAACTCATTACACGTGTCTTAGGGATTGAACTAAAACGCGGAGATCTTCCAACAGATGCTACCAACTTAGCAATGCAAATCTATTATTATGAAGGCATTGAGTATTTTGTGAAAATTCTCTTGGCCTTAGATAAAGAAACGTTCGTGCGGGGGTACATTTATAGTTATGGCAATCAAATCTCCAAGAAAGAAATTTTAAGTCACCTTTTAAAAGCCTGTTACCCTAAGACAGGGGACGATGAGACGCTAGTAAAGGAGTTATTAGATAAGAAAATCGTGACCGAAAAACGTCTTCTTGAAGCGGCGATGTATGCTCCGCAATGGATAGAAATGGTTGCGAGGCTACTAGGCTGGAGAGGATTGAGAAGTGCCGCTTGGTATTTTCATGCTCACGTAAACGAAATGTATTCAAGCGAAAAAGAGACGATCGTTGCCCATTATTCACCAATTACACCTGAAGATTTTAATGATGGTGCCTTTGATATTGACTGGTTTAAACAGGCTTATCGTGAGTTGGGAGATGAACGATTTTCGATTCTTTATGACTGCGCGAAATACATTTCAGCTGGAGCGAACCACCGCAGATCCCAATTGTTTGCCGATGCAACACTAGGGAAGCTAGACCTTGCAACAATAAAAAAATCTGTTATAGAAAAGCGAAATAAAGATCAACTCTTAAGTTTTAGCCTTGTTCCAATTGATCCAACGAACGGTCAAGATGTGTTATTGCGCTATGAGTTCTTACAACAATTTTTACGTGAGAGCAAGGCATTTGGAGCGCAACGTCGTGCAAGTGAAGGGAAGGTTGTATCGATCGCTTTAGCAAATTTAGCCAGAAATGCGGGATACCAGGATGTCATTAGACTCACTTGGGATATGGAAGCACTGAAAATGAACGAAGTGCTTCATTATTTAGAACCTAAGCAACTTGATGAGGAGCTTACGGTACAGTTAGTCATTGAAGAACATGGTAAAGCAGAAATAAAAGTTTTGAAAAATGGCAAAGAATTAAAGTCAGTTCCAGCTAAATACAAGAAACATGACTATATCATTGAACTAAAAGAAGTGAGAACTGAACTGAAAAATCAATATACAAGAGCAAAGTCAGAGCTTGAACGGTCCATGGAAATGGGGAATTCCTTTACATTGAGCGAGCTAGAGAAACTAACTCAACATCCAGTGATTGCTCCACTTATACATGGATTGGTGTTAAAGGTTAATGATCATTTAGGCTTTTTGTAGAAGGCACTTTACTTAATTCGGCAAAAGAGGAATATAAGATCTCGCCAACAGATCCCATTGTCATTGCTCACCCAGTCGATCTATTTAAGAGTGGCGAGTGGACTCATTATCAACGTGAGTTATTTGATCGAAAGCTGAAGCAACCATTTAAACAGGTCTTCCGTGAATTGTATCTCCCAAATGAAGATGAGCTCGCCTCAGGTACGGTTTCTCGTCGATATGCTGGACACCAGGTACAGCCAAGAAAGACAGTAGCGCTTTTAAAAAGTCGGCTGTGGACTGTTAGCTATGAAGAGGGTTTGCAAAAGGTTTATTACAAGGATAATATTATCGCAAAAATTTATGCGATGGCAGATTGGTTGTCTCCAGCAGACGTGGAAGCACCTACCATTGAAACGGTTGAATTTTATGACCGCCATACCTATAAAAGTATGGAAATTAGCAAAGTACCAAAGCTGATTTTTTCAGAGACAATGAGAGATGTAGATTTAGTTGTTAGCGTTGCGCATGTTGGTGGCGTTGATCCTGAAGCGAGTTTAACAACCGTGGAAATGAGAAAGGCCATTGTCAGAGAAACACTCCGATTAATAAAGCTTGAAACGTTAAGCTAGAAGGAAACTTCGCGCAAATTACTGGAAAGTTAGGAGAGTATAGTGTTCATCTAGGTAGCGGCATGGTTTACAAACAAGCCTCTGGAGCACTTTATATCATTCCAGTCCACTCACAGCATCGCGGAAAAATCTTTTTACCATTTATCGATGAAGATCCAAAGACTGCTGAAATTCTTTCAAAAATTATCATGTTTGCGGAAGATAAAAAAATCAAAGATCCAAGTATTTTGGCACAGTTAAATTGATTTAAGTCCCAGTAAAATCTTTTACTGGGACTTTATATTTACTAAAGTGACGGACAAGAATGGTGAGAGATGAAAACTACTACAATAGGATTAGGATATAAAATATGGCATCTTTAGAGTGGGAAAATAGGTTGATCGACTCATTTTGTTATCGACATGTCGGTTTACACGTGAAAAGGTTTATTGTTTTTAGTTTCTGGGAAAACATTCTATAATCCATCTGCAAAAGGAGTGGTAATGTTGAAAAGTACAATTTATATAAATTATTTAATTAATATTGTTATAGGAATTGCACAGTTTTTCTTAGGTTTTAGGGTTATTCTAAAGTTATTTGGAGCAAGCAGCACCGCTCCATTTGTTCAGTGGGTGTATAATACTAGTCAATCATTACTCAATCCTTTCGAGGGGATTTTTCCCACAACAGTACTTGATGGGAAATTCGTTATAGAATTTTCTGCATTATTTGCATTAATCATTTACACTTTAGTCGGTTACTTCTTGACTCAATTAATCTGGATGGTTCAAAGAGGAATAGAAAGAAAATAATACTAGTAATCACTGCACCAGAAAAATTTCAAATATTTCGATTCAAAACCTTCAAAAAAGTTCTTCATTAAACAGGAAGAGCTTTTTTGCGTTCATGAATTAGCTGCTTGTCGAATTTTTGTTTAGGAGTTTTATACTGTTTGAATAGTGTTAATATTTAGAACTTTGTACACGTCCAATTTTTTACAATTTTTAGTATGATTTCCTTGTCAGATCAATTAATTAATTGGAGGGAATTTTATTGAAGAGAAAAAATCTATTAATTAAAACAACGCTTGCCAGCACACTTTTGTTTACAAGTTTTACAGGAGCTACATTTGCACATGATGCACTTGAAGAGTTTGGTGCTTCCAAGGAAGGTGGAGTTGTATTTGATGCTTCTACTGTTCAGCTGCTACCATACAGCGCTAGCGGTTCGAAAAATTTAAAAATTTCTTACATCAAGCTGCTAGTGTACAGCTTAGTCTACAAAATGGTGTCCAAAACAATACGGCAGACGTTTACGCTCATAAAGGTTTTGCGTACTTAGGAACTCACACTGCAAATGGTGCGAATGGTGGCGTCCGAGTGTTTGATTTGAAGGATCCTGCAAACCCGGTAGAAGTCTCTGTTTTTGCAAATGAGATCCCGTTTACATGGCAAGAAAAGGTCATTGTTAAAACAGTGAATACTCCTCATTTCAAAGGGGACTTAGCGGTTGTAAGTGTTCAACAAACGTCTCGTAATAATGTCAATAGACCAGACAGTTTTGGTGGAGTTCTTTTGTATGATGTTTCTAACCCTGCTGAGCCGAAAAGACTTGGATTTTATCAGTTAGATCGGAGAATTACTGGTACTCATGAACTATACTTAACTACACAAGGCAATCGCGCTATCTTACTTACATCAAGCCCTTATGCTGATTACTATACTTCTGGAGTCGAGAAAGATTTTCAGATTATTGACGTTACGGATCCAACAAATCCAGAAAAGCTTTGGCAATTTGATCCGCGAGAGCTTGATGAAGTTTCAGCCAACTTCAATGGATATCACTGGGATTCTCCAGATGGAAAAATAAGACCAGTTTTTAACCACAGTGTCATTACCGATAACAATGGACAATACGCGTATGTGTCAATGTGGGACTTAGGAACAGTTATTTTGACATAAAAGATCCGGAAAATCCAGTATACCTAGGAAGAACGGAATACAGAGATGACCAAAAAGGAGCTGCACATTCAGCTGCGCTAGCCAGAGGGGGAACGATTTTAATTGAAACTCGTGAAGTCTCCAATCCTGTAGGTACAGGATATGAAAGTGCCTATGGGTATACACGGATTTTTGATATAAAAGACAAAACAAACCCAGTGTTATTAAGCGAATTTACGACCGACTTAACGTTTGACATCCCGCCAACCTCAACAGGTAGAACTACGTTTGCAAAAACTGTTCATGACCCTAAAGTACTAGGAAATACATTGTACTTATCGTATTACTCTGGTGGTGTGCTCGGAGTCGATATTACGGACCCAAGTAATCCAGTCGAAATTGCTCGCTATACTCCAGAAGGCTCTAACGTATGGGGGGTATTCGTAGATAGAAACTACATCTTAGCTTCAGATATGGGCCAAGGATTAAAGGTTCTGTTGAAAAATAATAAAAATAATGGAAATAAAACAATCGAATAGTAATAGTGCAATTCGAAAAAAATTCGGCAAGAAACACTTGTCGAATTTTTTATTTTCACTTGACTTTTTTAGAGGATCTTTTCGTATACTTTGTTGCTTTTTGGTTCGTAACCAAGCATCCCTTGGTTACGAAATTAGCCACCATCTTTTAGAAAAGAGCGTTTTGTAAACATTGTGTCTTTATAGATATTTAATTCAATAAAAACCGTTTATTTTGCGGTTACAAGAATGTTAGAAAAGATCCCCTGAGAACTTGATACATCTGGTCGTATTCTCTATTAAAAAAACGAAAACCTTGGAGGAAATAGCCTTATAATAAATTATTTGTAACAATTATGAGTACCTAATTACTTGCATATTATATATATAAGTCATAGCTTTTTAGGTCCTAATTTGTTAATAAAAAGGTGTTGAACATCTATTTATCGAAAGAATGAAATGAAGTAATTTTAATCCTGTTTAACTAAAGGAGATCTTAGGATGCCAGAAAAAAAAGTGAATGAAATGGTATGCTTAAAACAATACATTTCAGAAAAGGAATATAAGGAAATACATCATCTAGAGAAACTATGCTTCTCATATGATAAAACAAATCTAAAGCTAGAATTAGATTATAAGTTGCATATAAGTAGAAGGCCTGAACTAGGATTAAAAGCGATTAATGAGTTTCTTTATTATGTTAATGATCAGCTGGTGGCTTACCTAGGAATTTGTAGTTTTGGAGGTAGACATGTCGCTGAAATTAATGGAATGACTCACCCAGATTATCGAAAGCATGGATTTTTTAATAGACTTTTCGAACTCGCCGCTGAGGAATGTCAGAAGAGAAACTTTCAGAAGGTTTTACTATTATTAGATGGTAAGTCGATCTCAGGTGTAAACTTTATCAACTCGGTTCACGCAGTATACGAATTTTCGGAGTATCGAATGAGGTGGGTAAACGAAACTAATTTAGAAAATAGCCCGTCAGTAAAATTAAGGAAAGCTACAAAGGTAGATGGGAGAGAGATCTCCAAGCAAAATGCAAGATATTTTAACCTTGGAGAGGAAATTGAGTGGGATTTCCAACAAGAGGAGGCTTTAAATAACATCACCTATATGATTGAACATAACGAACAGATGATTGGGAAAATCGTCGTAAGCTACGGGGACGATTCCGCTTTATTAGTGGATTTGGCATATTGCCTGAGTTCAGAGGAAAAGGATATGGAAAAGAAGCATTAATAGGAACATTGCAGTTAATCCAAGAAAAAAACATTTACGACATCGAATTAGACGTAGAATCTAAAAATGATAATGCCCTTAACTTATATAAGGCTTGTGGGTTTGAAGAAGTGTCAGTGATGAATTATTATGAGTTTAAGATTTAGCAATGAAATGCCATGTAATCTATGGAAAACCCTGGAGGAGACCCGAAACGGAACTCCTCCAAATTTATGTCACAAATTCACCCTAATAATAGCGTAGAATATACTGATTAAATGATGTTGAACTACATTATTTGTGAGGTGGAATTCATGAAAAAGTTAAATCCCTATGAAAGTTCACTTTCACCAACAAACGATGTAAATATTATTATACAACCGATTAGAGAAAGGAAAGTGAACTTTCGAAATGCAACCTATTTACAGGTTAGATCCTGAAAAACTCTTTGTCGAATTCAATCCCCCTATTACTGCTAAAGAACCTATAATCCCCCGCCGTTACACACTTACTCATTCAGATATAACTGCCGAACTATTTTTAACTATTGCTTCAGAGTACGCGTTTGATAAAATTACTTCAATGAGGGATGAGGTTTTAGCAGAATGGAAAACTCATAATGTATCTATCTACCTTCACGTATATCTTTACGTAGGTGATTTTGGGCCAGATGTAACCGCCACACGTAATGCAATTTTTAGGCGTGAGCTACCTTTGGCAATGGAAGCTATTGTATACGGCGATAGGCAATTTTTTTCTACTCATCCAAATTTGAATCAAGCACAAATATGGGTTCATTTTGATTCGCCAGATCCTAATTACAATAAATTTGAATACTGGGGAACTCCTATGGATTATAAGTAAAAAAATCTTAAATGAAAAAGCAGGTCAATTAAAAAGAGTGGCGAGCGATAACTGAAAAAAGGGTTATCGTTTTTTTGATGAGGTAATAAGCTAGTAAATCAGGGACCTTGGTCTGCTAATTCGACAGGAGTGCCAGAACTAAGCGACAGCGTCTAAAGAAAAACTTCGGACAGGAGATAGCTTGAACTAAGAGATCGAGTCCGAAGAGGAGTTAAGTTTGGACAGGAGAAGGCTTGAACTAACAGATCGAGTCTGAAGAGGAGTTTAGTTCGGACAGGAGAAGACTTGATCTAAGAAATCGAGTCCGAAAAGGAGTTAAGTTCGGACAGGAGAAGACTTGAACTAAGAGATCGAGTCCGAAGAGGAGCTAAGTTCGGACAGGAGAAGACTTGAACTAAGAAATCGAGTCCGAAGAGGAGTTAAGTTCGGACAGGAGAAGACTTGAACTAAGAGATCGAGTCTGAAGAGGAGCTAAGTTCGGACAGGAGAAGACTTGAACTAAGAGATCGAGTCTGAAGAGGAGTTAAGTTCGGACAGGAGAAGACTTGAACTAAGAGATCGAGTCCGAAGAGGAGCTAAGTTTGGACAGGAGAAGGCTTAAACCAAGCAGTGGAGTCCGAAGAGGAGCTAAGTTCGGACAGGAGAAGACTTGAACTAAGAGATCGAGTCCGAAGAGGAGCTAAGTTTGGACAGGAGAAGGCTTGAACTAAGAGATCGAGTCTGAAGAGGAGCTAAGTTTGGACAGGAGAAGGCTTGAACTAAGCGGTCGAGTCCGAAGAGGAGCTAAGTTCGGACAGGAGAAGACTTGAACTAAGAAATCGAGTCCGAAGAGGAGCTAAGTTCGGACAGGAGAAAGCTTAAACCAAGCGGTCGCGTCTGAATAGGAGCTAAGTTTGGACAAGACTTTAAAATCAAGGATTTCTCAAAAGCCTCTAGCATTCTTTTCAAACTACTAAAATAGTAAAAACCTTGTTATAATTGATCATATTATCGAAAAATTAGAAGATATGTTTATAAACTGTTATAATTAAGTGAATTTAACCAAGCTATATCAATCTAAATGAAATTTGCGAATGTTTTTTACGTAACATCATTTAGAACTCAGTAGCGGAAATAAAAAATCATAGAAGCCTAATCTTTGAAATATTGTTGTTTTAGATTTGGGGACGTACTAAGAGGATGCTTGGTGACCTAAATAGAATAATTTGTACAAAAACAAGCTAATAGAAATAGTAACGAGGGGAAACGACAGATGGAATTAAAACATAATGAAGAATTGAAAAGTAAGAGTAATTTGAGAAATAATTTTAGACATCTAGTGGAGCATGTGTATTTTCAACCAATTATTATCGCTATCATCCTATTAAACGGACTTATCATTATCTCAGAAACGTATTTTACTGGTAATAGCCTATTACTACTTTTAGATAAATTAATCGTATGGATCTTTGTGTTAGAACTCATTGTAAAAATTGTTGGTCTCGGATTTAAAGGTTATTTTTCTGACAGATGGAACTTATTTGATTTTACTATTGTAATAGCAAGCCTAGTCTTTTACTCAACACCATTCGTGAGCGTGTTGAGATTAATAAGAGTTCTGCGCCTGGTCAGAATGATCCCGGCAATTCCAGCTTTACGAAAAATCATCGATTCATTAATGAAATCCTTACCAGCTTTATCAGGTATTTTAGGGTTGTCGATTTTGATTTTTTCGATCTATGCGATCATTGGAACAACTTTTTTTAGTGAAGTCCTTCCAGACGAATTTTTCGGAAGTTTCCATGCTTCATTATTCACTTTGATGCAGGTTGTTACGTTCGAATCGTGGGCAAGTCAGGTAGCAAGGCCGATTATTCATGAGGTGCCGTGGGCTTGGACCTATTTTGTTTCCTTTATTATCATTGGGGCATTAGTGATTTTAAACCTAGTTGTTGCCGTGATCTTAAGCTATTTGGGTCAGGATGATGAAGCGAAACGAGAGGAACAAATGGGCAGGTTATTCAAAGAAAATCAAGAACTAAAGAGCGATCTAGAAGAAATAAAACAATTGCTTCTTGAAAGAAATAAATAGTTTAAAACAGGCGTTATCCTCGGATAGCGCCTGTTTTTATATTTACTTAAACGATTTTCTCGTAAGTTCTTAAACTAAATGCTTTAAACGGTGTATCGGGAAGTGGTTTGAAATTGTTAGCAGCTGTTTGAATTGAGACTATAGCCTCTTTTTTATTACCCAACTCAAAGTAGCAAAGAGCCTTGAACGTATCAAGTACATAAAAAATTGATAAATCAAAAGGATGATGAACATCCGGAAGAACCACCTTATTTAGATGTAGAAGAGCCTCATCATAACGGCCTAAATAATAAAGAGCTTTTCCTTTTTCGAGAGTGTACCAAGGACTGTAAAACTCCATTGTTTCAGGGTGGGAAAGCAATTCATCAAGTTCATTTAGAGCTTTGCTGTACTCGTGTTTTTCAGATATGAGATACATGATATTAATGAGCTTATAAAAATGAAGGGAAGACAAGTTGTCAGCAAATTCCCCGTAGAGCTTGAGTTTTTCTAAATAGCAAGCCTTTTTCTCTTCATTTCGGGACATCATGGCATGCGCTGCAGCAAGTCGATATAATTCATCGATCCGATAAAAAATCTTTTTTTCTTTTGAAAAGTCGAGTGCACTTTCCATGATCTGTGTCGCTGATTCTGAATCGCCAACTGCGTAGTATAAAACTGCTTCGTGATAATCAAGGTCAAGCCTTGTCAAAGGGTCGATATAGGCATGATTTGCTTCGATAACTTTTCGTTCATCTAAGAAAATCTCTAGTGATTGTGAGTAATCATGCACGATGAATTTGTTAAATGCACGGAAAATAGCGATGGAAGATCGATTTGCTGAAATATTCATTTGATCAAACATTTTCGCAGCACGTTCAGAAATCTCCTGCCAGCCTTGAATTTTTTCGTGGGAAAGGGAGTAGCTATAAATCTCTAGTAAGCGAGCTGCTTCATATCCCTGTGATAGGTTTTCGGCAAAAGGTTCAATTAACGCAATTAGTTGTTGATGTTTATCGGTTCCTTTTTCAATTGGAGTATTATATAATTTCTCAGCAGTTTCTAAAACTCCTCGAAGTTCCTCTGAACTAACAACCTCTAATAAATCAGAAACTTCAACTTGAAGACGTTCTGCGATATATGTCAGGCTTTCCATAGATGGGTTAGCCTTGTTGTTTTCAATTAAGCTAAGCATGCCTTTGGTTAGTTCTTTGCCAGCTAATGCTTCTAGTGTCATTTTCTTTTGTTTTCTTATTTTTTTAATTCGTTCACCTAGCATTTTATTGAAAAACCTCCTCAAAGCCTAGTTGTTTAATTATATTAAACTTTTGCTTGAAAAGAAAGTAGGAGCATGATATGATTTGTTTAATTAAATTAAACTTTTAAAAGAGGTGCTATCATGGACGATCAGTTGAAGATTAAAAAAGCGACGTATCACCTGTATACATTTATGATGAGTAAACTTATTTCTACGTTTGGAGCACAGGTTTATACATTTGCGATTAGTTTTTATATTTTACAATTGACTGGATCTGCAACAAGTTTTGCAATGAACCTTATTTGTAGCATTTTACCCCGTACACTTATGGCTCCTTTTGCTGGGGCAATCATCGATCGCTATTCGAAAAAAGCAATTGTGATCCTAGCGCAAATTGCAACTACGCTTACAATTGCAGGCCTGCTGGTCTATACGTTCACCTCCGGTCTTTCATTAGCGGCGATTTATGTCACTACGAGTATCCTGTCACTAACATCGACGTTTTCTGGAATAGCGTTCACATCTTCGATTACAGGACTTATTGATAAAGATCGAATTCAAAAAGCGATGTCATTAAACCAAATGTCGATTTCCTTTGCTGCGATCGGTAGTCCTGCAATTGGAGGCCTTTTATATGGTGCGGTTTCGATGCCGGTATTTCTAGTCATTTATATGACTGCATCTAGCTTTGCCGTTTTACTCGAGTCAACGATGAACTTCAAACTTTTTGCAAAACAAAAAGAAGTTGTTGAAGGGGAACGAAAGGAAACAATCATGGAAAGCATCAAACTTGGAATTAGTTACTTGAGATTGCAACCAATTATTTTGATCATGCTCTGGATTGGTTTAATGGTGAACTTTTTATTTGGGGCGTTTGAGGTAGGCTATTCCTATATCTTAATCGAAAAGTTAAAAATGCAATCACAACATTTTGGTTTTACGCAAGGGGCATTTTCTGTAGGCATGTTGTTGATGTCGATTTATTTCTCAGTAAGAAAAGAAGTCAAATTTCCATTATTAGTTTCAAAGCGTGGGATTATTGGGATTGGGATTATCATGGCGGCTGTAGCGATACCACTAATAAATTCAATGTCTTATAATCTCGTTTTTGTTTTTTATTTGGTGCTTATGTTTTGTTTCGGAGCCATGATAATTGTCATAAATACTCCGTTACAAGTAATGCTACAAAAGAGTATTGATGATGAATATAAGGGTCGTGTATTTTCAATCATCGAAACGATGTCAATGGCGCTCATTCCACTAGGGATGGTATTATACGGAATTTTATACGACATTTTCCCAGGGCAATGGATCTTATTGTTCTCTGCAGGCCTACTAATAAGTGTTGTCCTTGTCTTAGCCAGACCAGCAGTGCTTCGCAAGGTTCATCCAGAACTCGCTAAAGGTACCGTAAGAGAAGAAGTACGGGTTGGTGTCTGACCACCGCAAATGGACAAATTCTTCAAAAAGTCCACCTGAAATGAACAAAAAATGTCGTAAAGAAGCAGCAGGCTCTCAGGGGGAGGCTGTTGCTTCTATATGAAATAGATTTTAAGTCTTAAGTATATATTTAGTTAGTGTGATGTTTAAACCGTAATTAGTACTCTTAGCAAATAAATATGTGCAAATATAAATAAATATTTACATTCTAACGATATGTTATACTAAGTAAATAGTTTTGCATCTGGAAGGGGTTAAATATCTCTTGAAATATATGAAGTCACAAATGAAGCAACTGGTTAAAGACAATCAAGAATTACAAAACGTTTAAAGAGCTAGTAGAAGAGCACGACCTTGAGAAAAGTTTGCCCTTAAGGCTTTATATCATTCCGAGGTTGCGGATGGTGGAAGATATCAAACAGCATACAAAGCATTAGACTTGCCTAATAAAAGGTAGGTCTTTTTTGTTGTATCGTTTAATAAAAAGCACAACAATAAGATGGAATTTTATGTTAATATTTTAAGTGAAGATTTGTTAATGATTTTTTCTAATTAATGAATTTCATAATCATTATTTTCGTAATTTAGTTCTATATGCAGTTGTGTAAAAACCGCTCGCTACTACATATAGATTGATATTGCTGGATTAAGTAATTATGAAATTCCATTTATTATCTTTTGAAAAAACTGTTATCATCAGGAATTTAGCTTTTTTAAACCAATCAAGAGGGGCAGTATTTTTACCAAGTGAAAATAGTAAATCTATCCTTAAAAAATTTTTTAGGGTGATGACCTTGGAAAAGAAGATAATGTATATGATTCCTGGAGGTTTGTTAGTTGGCTTTGGCGTTGGTCTAGCATATGGCGATCCTGGACTGGGATTATTTATCGGGCTAGGATCAGGTTTTATTTTCATCGCGATTCACTCACTAATACTAAGCAATATAAGAAGAAATGAAAAAGACCATCATACAACCGAGTGAAATGTGTAAAATCGACAAGTGATCGCGGGCACTTGTCGATTTTTTTTTTGAAGCAAATTAGTTTAAATCATTCTTTTGTAAAAGAAGATCGCTTATATTTTCCCATCCATACGCACATTCTTTCAATTCTTTCCCTGCAATTGTTGTGTTCTTTTCGTACACTTCTTTGCCGTTGAGATATTCAAAAAAGGCACAAGACGGGTGGTTCTCGAAGGTCCACAAGGCTACCTTTGAATGGTGAAGTGAAGCTAAATGTTCCATAACAGACTCAAATAGCTTCTTTCCAAAACCATGACCCTGAGCTTCAGGGTGTACATAGATTCCGTAAATTTCTGCTGTATATCCAATTCTTAAACGGGGATCCCTCATGGTTCCACCTAAGGCAAAACCAACAATTTCCCCTTGATTATCTAACGCAACAAAATTCATTGATCCTCCCTTGATAGAATTGGGGAGATCCTTTTGCCAACGTTTTTCTCGATCTTGATATGTAAATTTATCTAAAATATTTGAGGGTAAAATGGCTTGATAGGCTGTATGCATGCAATCCACATGAACCTGCGAAATACCTTTCCAGTCATCAGCAGTTGCTTGTCTAATCATCATGTTTACTTTCCTTTCCTGTATCCTTATTATGTATTTCCTTAATTCTATCACACTTTAAAACAAGGTGTCAGGCACCGCAAATGGACAAATTCTTCAAAAAGTCCATCTGAAGTGGACGTTTAATTGGTCAAACGCTTGCTTAATTGGTGTTTAGATAGATTATTCTTAGGTTAACTGAAACTTCTGAATGGACCAATCGTATATAGAAGCAAATAGAATTTGAAGGGTGAGAGATGATGGAAAGAGGTCTTGATCAAATTGTTAATGACTATACGGAAATCTATAGCCAACTTAAGAAAAAGCTAAAGTGGAGTGTATCGGATGCTCGTTCGTTAATGCTAGTTTCGTCGCTTTATATAATGAAGGGAAAGCCTTTTGAAATGGAACGGTTTCAAAATGTAAGTGAATATATTAAGAAGAATGTAGGATTATTTTCGACACTGAAATCATCGCAACGTTTTACCACAGCAGCAATGCTTGATATCCGGTGTAGTAATCCAAACGATAAATTTCATGAGTATCTTGATCTTTATGGGCAACTAGTAAAAGGTGGCTTTCGAAGAGGGCCGTTTACCTACATTGCATCGTTAAGTCTTCTTAACAACGATACATCAACTGAAAATCCAGAATATCTTATTGAACGTGCCATGGCGGTCTATAAAGCTATGAAAAAAGAGCATTTCTTTTTGACAGGTGATAGTGATTATCCACTAGCAATTCTCTTAGCCCAATTGGAGGAGCCAATTGAAGAGTTGATGGAAAGAATTGCTTACTTTTATCAAGAGCTAAATAAAAATAGCCTGCGAAAAGGAAACGATTTGCAATTTTTAAGCCATATACTTTCCTTGCAAAAAGAAGTAGAACCCGATTTCCTTATTGAAAGAACGACTAGTTTATTAGATGAATTCAAGCAGGCAGGACGACGAATAAAAACAGTGTATTATCCTGTCATTGGTTTACTTGCTTTATTGGAAACTAGCTCTAATAATGAAGTAAAAGATATTATGGACTTGTACCATCGCTTAAATTCCGAGAAATTATTCAAGCGGCATAAAGATATGAATTTTATTCTCTCTGTAAATTTCATCGTAAAAGATAAATTAGATGATGCTAGTCTAATTAGTACAGGAATTCAAACAACCATTGAGTCAATCATTCAAGCTCAACAAGCTGCAATGATAGCAGCTATGGCAGGAGGAGCAGCCGCAGCTAGTGCAAATAGTGGCAGTTCTTGATTTTCTGGAAACTGTGTCAGGCACCGTTAATAGACAAATTGCTAAGATTTCACTAGTAGGGTGATGAAGTTTTCGAAATAAATAAAGGGTAACCTTGCATTTTTGTGCATTAATTGCAAGGTGTTATCTATAAGTCTCTGATATATTGCAATTAGAAGGGATGTTTTACATGGATTGGCTTAAACGAATGAATGGTGCAATTAACTATATTGAAGATAATCTAACAGGTTCTATTGACTATAATGAAGCCGCAAAGATTGCATATTGTTCAAAATACCACTTTCAGCGGATGTTTTCATATATTACAGATGTTCCTCTATCTGAATATATCAGACGAAGAAGACTAACACTTGCAGCATTTGATTTGCAGGATAGTGATTTGAAAGTTATTGAGATTGCTCTTAAATATGGTTATGAATCACCGGAAGCATTCACACGTGCATTTCAAAAACTACATGGGGTAACTCCATCACGAGCACGCCATGTAGGATCAAAGCTGAAAGCCTATCCACGCATGTCCTTTCATATTTCAATTAAGGGAGATGTAGAAATGAACTATAGGATTGAACAAACAAATGATTTGGAAATTTTCGGTAAAGATATTGTCTTAAAACCCGATGATAGCCCATTTATCATTCTACCGCAATTTGGAGATGAGATCTGGGAAAATGGAACTCATGATAGAATAAATGACATTGCTGGAAATATACGTGGTACCTCGCTTTACGGTGTTCACTTTGATTTTAAAGATGACGGATCACGACGGTACATGTTTGGCTGGAATAAGCCAGACAGAGAAATACCAGATGAGTTTATTAGTCTCATGATACCAAAAACAACCTGGGCAGTATTTGAAGGTAGAGGTAGCATGCCTGATGGATTAGCCATTCAGGATATATGGAAGCGAATTTATTCAGAATGGTTTCCTACATCTGGTTACGAACAAACGGTAGGACCTTGTATCGAAAAATATTACTGGGCGGATAGAAATCAGGAAGATTATATTTGTGAAGTGTGGATACCTGTTGTCAAAAAAACAGATCTTTTATCTAGTATCATTTAATTCCAGCACCAATAAATCAAATAAAATAAGCAAAATGGATTTGTACAAAGTGAGAATTATATATTTAGACGATTTGTCCTTAGTTCTAAAAGCAGTCCTTTAATGAGAACTGATTACTAAAGGGCTGCTTATTCTTTTGGATTATAAAAAACTTTGGTCTTCGGGAAGTGGCAACCTTCCATATTATTTTTACACTAGCTTTTTTAGGGCATGATGGACAGTGCTTCCTTTTTTGCAAGCACAAAAAGCGACTGCTCTTTTCGAGCAATCGCAAATAGTTCGTACATAATCGAATGGCTTAGAAAGACAAACCATTCGCCTAGTAATAAGGGTAGTAATATGGATATGGTTGTGGTGGAACAATGTAAGGTAATAGGGCTAAAGCTGCTAAGGAAGCTAAAGGAAATGTTTGACGTCTAAAGCGTCTGAATCTTCTTCTAGGGCGTCCATACCCACCATAGCCACCATAATATTGCCGTTCGTCATATTGAGTCTCATTTTCTTCCATAACATCTTCACCAACCAAAACGGTAACACGGTCTGGCCCTACACTTTCAATAATTCCATCAAACGTATTACCATCTGTCAATGTAAATGAACAGTGATAATTCATATACTTATTGCAGTCTTCATGTAAGTTCTGTGAGTGGCTGTAGTTTTGTCTTATAAAATCCATTTTGCCCAACTCCTTTCGAATACAAGATATTCATCCATTAGGCGAAGGGTTCCATATTATTATTCGAAATAAATCGACAATTTTTTTCTTCTCTGTAAATAACTAGTCTTCGAGAACTTACTTTCTCATTTTAGTGAGTTTATCAAAAGTTAATTAAAAGGAGAGTAGTCACTTGGAACAGATCATTACAAGAGCTCAAATATACGACTTAGATGATATTATAGAAATCGACCGAGCTATATTTGGTAACGATAGTAGACGAGAGTACATAAAAAAAACGATTCATGAAGCGAGATGTATTGTTGTGAAAAAAGAAGAAGATGTTGTAGCGTTCCTAACCTATGATACTCATTTTTTTGAGTGCAGTTTTATTTCATTGGTTATCGTGTCGCCACTTGAAAGACGAAAAGGTTATGCAACCTCTCTTTTAGAGTATTTTGTAGAAATAGCACCAACCGATAAAATCTTTTCTTCCACGAATAGATCAAATGAAATAATGCAACATGTATTTAAAGCTAATGGATTTGTAGAAAGTGGAATAATTGAGAATTTAGACGAAGGTGATCCGGAACTTATTTACTTTAAAATGAAGCAATCATAAAGGTTTCTTAAACTAAAATACAAAAGGCTGTTGAGAAAGTCTCAACAGCCTTTTGTATTTTTCCTTGGGAAGAATATGTGGTGTAGGAATAAATGAATTTGTCCATCGCATTATTTTGTTTTTCTAAACGGTCAAAATGTAAACTATTATAATTTTTTCGTGTAGTACTAGCACGATTATATTCAAATAATCATTTGAATATAAAGGAAGGTATGGTAAGCTATATTCAAATGATTATTTGAATGAAGAGTGGAGTTGAAAATCAATGAGTAAGAAAGATACGTGTGAAATTTATTGTTATGACGAGCAAAAAGTAAATCGAATTAAAGATGAAATAACAAACGAAAATTTAGGGAGTATTGCTCAACTATTTAAAGCACTTGCAGATGAAAATAGAGCGAAAATTGCTTACTCACTTTGCCAGGATGAGGAATTATGTGTATGTGATATAGCGAATATTATTGGAGCTTCTGTGGCAACGACTTCGCATCATTTACGCACACTTAATAAACAAGGAATTGTAAAATACCGTAAAGAAGGCAAACTTGCCTTTTACTCATTAGACGATGACCACGTAAGGCAATTAATTCTGGTCGCAATGGAGCATACGAAAGAGGGGAAATCTAATGTCTAAAACAGAAGAGAAGACATACCGAGTACAAGGATTTACCTGAGCGAGCTGTGCGAAAAAGTTCGAATCGAACGTTAAACACCTGGATGGTGTTTCAGATGCTGTCGTTAACTTTGGTGCAGCTAAACTAACGGTATATGGAAGTGCAACTATTGAACAATTAGAAAAAGCTGGGGCTTTTGATAAACTAAAAATCCGTGATGTCAGGGAACAAAAAGTCGAACGAATTCCATTTTGGAAGCAAAAAGAAAATTTTAAAGTCTATATTGCAGCATTATTTTTAATTAGTGCGTTTTTTCTTCGGTTTCAATATGGCGAAGACCACATATTTCCTGTCGTAATGTATGCTGCATCCATTGTAATTGGAGGTTATTCGTTATTCCGTAAAGGGTTCAGAAATTTAATCGGTCTAAACTTTGATATGGCCACACTTATGACCGTAGCAATTTTAGGGGCGGCTGCAATTGGTGAATGGGGAGAAGGCGCCGTAGTCGTCATTTTATTTGCGATAAGTGAAGCATTAGAGCGCTATTCAATGGATAAGGCGCGTCAATCAATTGAGTCACTCATGGATATTGCTCCAAAAGAAGCATTAATACGTCGTGAAAATAAAGAAATGATTGTCGATGTTGAAGACATACAAATTAACGATGTTATGATTGTGAAACCTAGCCAGAAATTAGCAATGGACGGTATTGTTATGAAAGGAATCTCAACGATCAATCAAGCAGCAATTACTGGAGAATCTGTTCCTGTTGCAAAAACGATTGATGATGAGGTTTTTGCAGGAACATTGAATGAGGAAGGCTTATTAGAAGTTAGAGTGACGAAACGAGTAGAAGATACAACACTTGCAAAAATCATTCATTTAGTAGAAGAAGCTCAGGCAGAACGTGCTCCAACTCAACAATTCGTTGACAGATTTGCAAAATATTATACGCCTGGAATTATTCTATTCGCATTTTTACTTGTTATCGTCCCTCCGTTATTTTTAGGCGGTGTTTGGTCAGAATGGATTTATCGTGGCTTGGCTGTGTTAGTAGTTGGTTGTCCGTGTGCATTAGTCATTTCAACCCCAGTAGCAATTGTTACAGCTATTGGGAATGCTGCCAAAAACGGAGTCTTAATCAAAGGAGGCATCCACTTAGAAGAAGCAGGGGCACTAAAAGTGATTGCCTTTGATAAAACAGGTACATTGACCAAAGGTATTCCTACAGTTACGAATGTAATTAGCTATAAAGGCAATGCCGATGAATTAATGACGATTACAGCAGCGATCGAAAAAGGTTCACAACATCCACTCGCTTCGGCAATTTTGAGGAGTGCTGTAGAAAAAGGGCTAAACTTTAATAATGTATCGGTGGAAGAGTTCCAATCGATTACTGGTAAAGGTGTAACAGCAAAAGTAAATAATCAAATGTATGTGGTAGGAAGCCCTAATTTCTTTGAGGAAATTTTAATTGATGGGGTAAAACGGATATAAGAGAAGAGATTACAAGTCTTCAAACACAAGGGAAAACAGTTATGGTTTTAGGAACACATACAGAAATTTTGGCAATCATTGCAGTTGCGGATGAAATGAGAGAATTCTCAAACGAAGTGATCCGCAAGCTCCATCAAGCAGGTATTGAAAAACTGTCATGTTAACAGGTGATAATCAAAGAACAGCTGAAGCCATAGGTAAGCAAGTTGGAGTTTCAGATATTAAAGCCGATTTACTACCAGAAGATAAACTGAATTTTATTAAAGAGTTAAAAACTAAACACAAAAATGTAGCAATGATCGGTGATGGTGTAAATGATGCACCTGCCCTTGCAGCTTCAACCGTTGGGATCGCCATGGGTGGTGCCGGCACAGATACTGCACTTGAAACAGCGGATATTGCGTTAATGTCCGATGATTTAAGGAAACTTCCGTATACGATCAACTTAAGTCGCAGAGCAATGGCGATTATTAAACAAAATATTACGTTTTCCCTAGCCATTAAATTAGTAGCATTACTACTAATTGTCCCAGGATGGCTCACATTATGGTTAGCTATTTTTGCTGATATGGGAGCAACATTGCTAGTCACCTTAAATAGTTTACGATTATTGAAGATTAAAGGGTGAAATGAGATAAATCAACCGAGTTAAAGGGGATTTTCCAAAATTTAAATTCCCCTGGAGGTAATTGTACTAAGTAAAAAAGAGCTTCAACAAGGCTGTGCATCATCGCTCCACACGAGGAAAATTTGACAGAGGCTGACCATTGAAAAAGCAATTGCAGAAAGTGACGATGGCTCGGAATCTGATTGGAACTTAATGTTCTGAGGACATAAGCAATTAGTTGAAACAGGTAAGGTTAGTTATTATGGATAGGCGTTAAAAAAACGGCGTTCTTCTTAAGAAGACGTCGTTTTTTGTTTTCTAGTAGTTACTGCAAAAAAAAGGTACAAATCTTTAACTCTTTTACGATAAAAAATGTTCCGCTTTTTAGCAATTTTCTTAATTAATTCTAGTTCTATGTACATTGCATTCGTTAACACTCTGTTTTCAATATTTTTTTTAATTTCTGAATAAAATTGTACCAACAAATCATTAGGTAATTTTTCATAAAAAGAATTTGACAAACCTACCACTCACCTAAAATATATTTTTGTTATTACCATTATAATATAAAGTTATCTGATTTTTGTAAATAATTATTTTGCGTCAATCTAAAGTGGATCGATGAGCTAACCTAGAATACTAGGCGTGAACTGGTAATTATGCAAATCAATTTCCATAAATCTGAAACATATCATGAAGAATAACGACAAATGTAGTGAGAAACTCATTTAAAATCATCATGAAAAGCAGGTGTGAAAAGTGAATTTTATAAAAAGTAAGTACTTTAGTGGTGCTGGTATTGTCTTATTAGCTTTTTTCATTGGAATTTCTTCTTATTGGGTTGGGTCCAATAGGTACGTTAAGGATTTCGACGGTAAAGAAACCGAACTTAGCGAGATAAAAAAAGAAAGAGAAGAGATAGCGAAGCAGCTTGAGGAATTAGAAAGTCATCTTGAAAATAAACAGAAACGATTAGTGCAATTGGAAAAACAATTAACACGATTTGAAAAATTGGTAAATGAAAAAGACGAAATGCTTTTCATTAAGGATGAGCAATTTAAAGAATTTCAAAAACTACAAGAAGAGAAAATGAAGGACCTAGAAGCTGAAATCAAACGTTTAAATGAAGAGAGAAAAACGATTACTGATAAAAAAGATAAAACTCCAACTCCGACAACACCTACTGCAAATAAAAAAGTATTTCTTACCTTCGATGACGGTCCTACTTCACTTACTCCACATGTATTAAAAACCTTAAAAGAACACAATGTTCATGCGACTTTTTTTACGATTGGAAAGAGAATGGAAGCAATGCCTAATGTTGTTCGTGATATTTATCAAGAAGGACATATGGTTTTGCCCCATTCCTATTCCCATGATTATGCAATCTACACAACCTTCGAAACATTTTATAGCGATTTTTACAAGGCTGAACAGACGTACAAAGATGTGTTAGGCTTTAAACCTCCGCAAATTTTCCGGTTCCCTGGTGGCTCATCCAACCAAAGTTCTTTTCAATACGGTGGCAAACAATTTATGCCAAGCTTAACGATTGATTTGAAAGAAAAGGGTTACACGTATGTAGACTGGAATGTTACCTCAGGTGATGCAGGACCCGATGCTAAAAATCAAGCAAAACTCTACGAAAATATTGTAACAACCTCAGCAAATAAAGATTTTGTGATTGTCTTATTTCACGATGTAAGCTCAAACGAAGCAACAGCCAATGTACTTCCTGAAGTGATAAACTATTATAAGAAAAACGGATTTACCTTTCGAACGTTTCGTGATGTAACAAAAGAAGAATTGCAACGAATGGAAGCGTTGAAACTATCTAATAAGACAATTAGTTATTAGGAAGCAAGAGAACCGTCCCCACGCTTCCTAAAAAATACAAATGATGGTATAATTAAGTAAATTTTTGAAGGGGGAAAGTAAGTTTATGAAACCAACTAATTGCTAATATTAATTTTTTTCAAAATTAATATGTATGTTCTATTGAGTGAAAAAATCGCCTAATTGTTTAGGTTATTTGTCGTGCTCTTTATGGAATAAGGCATTTAGAAGGTTACTTACTTTACCATACAATATCTTTAGCGGAATTAAGTATTTAAGATAATTCTGCAATCATGCTTATATAGTGAATTCCACTTATATAAGAAGTAATGGATATATGGACTGTAAGAAGATTATCTTCTTGCAGTCTTTTTTATATTTAACAAAGTTTTAGTAAGAAATCTTTATACCTCTCCATATTGGGCATATTTTTGGAGACTAATGAAAGAGGGAATATTTATGTTTGAATTATCGTTAAATGGCGTAAAAAAATATATGGATGCCACTCTCATTTTAAAAAATATTACGTTTCATGTATATGAGGGGGAAAAAGTTGGGATTGTTGGAGCTAATGGCAGTGGTAAGAGCACAATCCTTAAATTAATCGCTGGCTTAGAGACGTTGAACTGCCATCCAGGTTTCACTTCAACTCTTGGCTATGATGAAGGCTGGGTGTCAAAACCAAGAGGAGCGACAACGGCCTATCTTGAGCAAGTTCCCAAGGATCATAGCGGATTGAAGGTCATTGATATCTTACATTCGGCTTTTGCCGAAGTTCAAAGTATCGAAACTGAAATGCGAAACTTGGAGATGAAATGAAAGCTTTGGAAGGGTTAGCTTTGGATAAGGTATTAAAACAATACAGTGAATTAACACAGAGGTTTGAAGTAAAAGGTGGTTATGAATTATCTGAAAAGTTTAGCAAGGTTTGTACAGGGCTTGATTTTTCTGAGAGTTTTTTAGCAAAGGATTTCAGTCTCTTAAGTGGTGGTGAAAAAACGACTGTCGGACTTGGGAAAATCTTATTAGAAAACCCAGATATATTACTTCTAGACGAACCAACCAATCATTTAGATATGAGTTCAATTGAATGGCTTGAAGACTATTTAAAAGGATACAAAGGGATTGTCATCGTCGTTTCTCATGATCGTTATTTTTTGGATCATGTTGTCACAAAAGTCATCGAAATTGAAGATATGGAATGCGAAACCTACAAAGGAAATTATTCCGCTTTTGTTAAGGAGAAAGAAGAAAGAATGCTTATTCAATACGAGCATTATCGTGAACAACAAAAAAAGATCAATGCAATGGAGAAATCGGTCAAAGATTTAAGAGACTGGGCCCAAAGAGCGGATAATAACAAATTTTTTAAACGGGCAGCAAGCATTCAAAAAAGCTTGAAAAGATAGAAAGAATCGATAAACCACAGTTTGAGAAACAGAATATGAAGCTTACTTTTAAAGAAACGGAGCGCTCTGGCAAAGAGACAATTAAGGCGACTAGGCTTACGAAAAGTTTTGAAGACAAAGTGATCTTTCATAAAGCTGATTTATTAATCCATTACGGTGAGAGAACGGCGTTAATTGGTGCAAATGGCAGTGGCAAAACGACGTTCTTGAAAATGTTATTAGGTGAGGTGCAACCAGATTCTGGTGTAGTAGAATTAGGAGCGAATGTTAGGCCAGCGTATTTGCCGCAAACGCTCTTTTTTCCAAACGAGGATTTAACCGTTCTGGAATGCTTTAGAGAAGATTTTTCGATCATGGAAGGAAAGGCCCGCGAGTATCTGTCAAAATTCATGTTTTATGGAAGTAGTGTCTTTAAAAAAGTAAATCATTTATCAGGTGGTGAACGAATTAGATTGAAATTAAGTCAACTTCTTTATGAAGATGTGAACTTATTAATTTTAGATGAGCCTACGAACCATCTTGATATCCATTCTATAGAAACATTTGAGGAAGCTCTAGAAGAATTCAAAGGAACAATCTTTTTCATCTCTCATGACCGATATTTTATTAACAAAATGAGTAAACGAATTATCGCTTTGCAAGATCAAACATTTAAAACATATCCGGGGAATTATGATGACTATAAAGATGCACAGGCTGCTAAGAGTGTAGAAATTCCAGCTAAAAAAATCATTCAACCGAAAAACGGTGATACAATGAAAAAGAAAGCAGAGGCAACTAATGTCGAAATGAAAATTATTACCCTCGAGAATGAAATAAAGGAGCTAGATTTAGCGATGACTGTGCCAAGACTGGATTATGAAGTTCTTCACGAGTTGTATGGGAAGAAAGAAGAGTTAAGTAGTGAGTTAGATATTGCTATGGATCTTTGGTTAGAGCTTACAAACTAATCGCAGCTACAAATAATAGAAAAAGGAGAATAAGTGAATGGGCATTATTGTAAGGCAAGGAGAGAAGGAGTCTGTTTTTCAAGCGGTTGATAAAAAGAACAATGTTGTAGGTACTGGGTGGATCATCCCAGCAGCGCCGTCTGATATCTATACAAAGCCTAGATTAGACGTTTACATGACGATTGAAATTGACGCAGAGGAAAATCAGTTATTCATTAAAGACAAAATTTTTGAAACCTTACTCAATAAAGCTTACTCAATAAAAAAAGGAAATCAAGATAAGCTTGTCAGAGTCTACCATTGTTGTTTTTCAAATGCCAGAGAGAACATCGACTATTATCAAGCAAAAGCTGGTTTTAGACACGACGAAGGGATGTATATTATTCGAAAAAACCTCGATCAAAAGCTCAATGAGCTTGTTGAGACTGTGGGAATTAAGTATCAAAGTCTACCACTCTCAAGTGATGCCGAAATCCTTACCTTAATTGATAAGCATAAAACGGTATTTAGAAATGGATACAGCATTGAGAGCATAAACCTACTAAAACAAAAAACTGGCTGGAACTCAATTGCTGCCATTGATGATGGCGAAATCATCGGAAATATCATGCTTTTTATTGAGGAGACCCCTACCCGTCGAATTGGTTGGGTAGAGGATTTATTTGTCACCAAAGATTGGAGAAATAAAGGAATTGCCATAAATCTAGTAAATAAAGGATTAAGGCACTTTCAAGACAACAGCGTGGAGGAAGTTAGAATCGAAGTATGGAGTTCCAACGAAAGAGCGATGTCATTATATAAACAATTTGGTTTTGAATTTTATGAGGAGACAGAAGTTTCGATCGGAATATTTTTGTAGGGGAATTCAGAGATGAAAATCTAAATATTCAAGTAAGTAGCGTACCGAATCGCGTTCTGATTGGTATGCTATTTTTTCTGTGACTCGGCAATAGGTGAGTGCTTTGACAGTAACTTATGTTTGAAAGTAGCTACCGCTAACGAATACCTAGAGTACAATTAGTAAAGAAGATTAGAAAATAGTATAATTCTTAAAAAGGAGGTGAGTAAAAATGAGCGATAATCAACTAAATCGGTTTGAAGGAATGCTAACCCAATTAGTATCAATGGTCGGGCATTTAAGCGAAGATGTAGATATAATCAAAGCAGACTTGGGAAATGTGAAAGCAGACTTGGCGAATGTAAAAGCAGACATGAGTAATATGAAAGCGGAAGTGGCGAATATAAAAGCAGACATGGCTGTTGTAAAAGAGGAAATGGCAAATGTAAAATTAGACTTGGCAAATGTAAAGGAAACGCAGGAAAAGCAACATGCCGAAGTAATGGGTAAGTTTGAGTCAATGAGAATGGATCAAGAAATTACTTGGACTAAGACCTGTGATAATGAACGGGATATTGAAAGACTAAAGATGCATATTTTAAAAATTTAACTCAGTGGTACACTTCGAAACTTCCTCATCATTTAAAACTACCCGTAGATGGTCAGAAATGAATAGTAAAATAAAACAGTCGATCATCAAATCGGCTGTTTGTTTTATTTTCAGCCCCTTTTTACTTTAATGAATTTCGTTTTCCTAAAGAAATGAACTAGTAAAGTATGGTAAAATTAAATTGTCGCAATTTTACATAAAGGGAGGTTGTTTGATGTCTAAAAATGATTTAGTTATTTCACCCACTGTGGAAAGTACATATGAACTTCTTTTACAAGATCACGTGATAAAAGAAGTTATGGAGTTCTTAAAAATAGAAAATGAGACTACCTTAAAGGATCAAATCGAATTAACAGAGATTCCCGCGCCTACATTTAGTGAACAGGTGAGAGGAAATGACTACCGTAAACGATTAGAATTATTAGGGTTAAAAGACATCCATACCGATGAAGTTGGAAATGTATTTGGTGTTCGTCCAGGTACAAGCTCTGGTCCGACGATCGTTGTTTGTTCGCACTTAGACACTGTCTTTCCTAAAGGAACCGATGTGTCTGTAAAACATAGGGATGGAAAAGTATTTGCACCTGGAATTGCAGATGATGGAAGAGGCTTAGCGGTAGTTTTGACTTTATTAAAAGTGTTAAATCATTTTCAAATCGAAACAAAAGGAGATATTTTGTTTGGAGCTACTGTAGGAGAAGAGGGGTTAGGAGACTTAAATGGTGTAAAGGCATTGTTTGAAAAGAAGATAAAAGATATCGATGCTTTTATCTCTGTTGAACCAGGCTCACCATCTAGAATTACTTATTTAGCTACAGGAAGCCGTCGTTATAGCGTCACATACCGGGGGCGCGGTGGTCATAGTTTTGGCAATTTTGGTATCCCTAGTGCAATTCACGCGTTAGGCCGAGCGGTTGCGATGATCTCTCAATTGGAAACGCCGAGCGACCCGAAAACGACCTTTAACGTTGGGACAATCAATGGGGGAACATCCGTTAATACGATTGCCGCTGAAGCAAACATGGTGATCGATTTGCGGTCTACTTCACAGAAAGAATTATTAAATCTTGAAGAAAATGCTTTGAAGATCATTCATCAGGCTGCAGCGGATGAAAATAAGCGTTGGGACAGTGAAGATCTTCAAGTGGAAATTACCCAAGTTGGGGATCGACCTGCTGGTTCACAACCAATGGATGCAATGATTGTCCAGGCAGCAGTAGCAGCTACAAAGGCAATCGGATTTGAGCCAATCCTAGATGCTCCGAACAGCACGGATTCAAACGTCCCAATTAGCTTTGGGATTCCTGCTGTTACATTAGGTGGTGGTGGGGATTTCGGTGGCATCCATACACTGAAGGAATTCTTTGATCCAACAAATGCTTATTACGGACCACAACAAATTTTATTAACACTGCTGGGGCTTGTCGGCATGGAGGGTGTCAGTGAACCACTAATCATCGGGAAAAAAGTAGATTTAAAGGGGGGAGCTGATGAGCGCTCTTGTTAATTTCCTTTATCTTTATATCGACTTCTCACTAGTGGCTATTTTTGTTACGATTTCAGCATTGGTTTTGGGCATTGGTATAAAAATGAAAAGTAAGTTTTTTAAACGAATGGTCTTCGTTTTTTTGATAATCTTCTTGGTAGTAAATCATCTGCAATTTACAACCTTCGAGAAGTTTGCCGCTAAGAAGATCAATGAAGAAACAGATATAAAAGAAGTGACAATTACGATTAGAGACACGTCGGGTGATTTTCCTGAGCGAAAAGCGAGTGTAACACTGAAGGATGAGGAAACGATTTACCAGATTCTATCAGATTTTGAAGCTATGAAACTTAAAAGACTTGTAATCGGTGAACGGCGTACAAGTTTTCAGGAGTTTGAAATTAGCTTCTTGACTACCAATCTAATGGATTTAAATTACTACCTTACAGATTCCTTTACCTTATATGTGGATGATGAGTACCTTAACAATTATCGAATTCTCGGTGAGACGAACCATTTAAGAACAATTGAAGAACTGATAGAGAACGAAGAAATCGGCTGGGAGTAGGAGGAAGCACGGGGACGGTTTTGCTGTTTCTTTCGTTTCGCCAAACGAAAGAAGCAACAGAACCGTCCCCACGCCTTCTTTTTTTCTTCTGGTGACATTCGTCACCTCAAAGAATTGTATTTCCTGATATTCTTAATTTATACGAAACATGCTTAAATTAATAATTTCAGGTGGTGTATCTAAATGCTAAATGTAAAAATGGAAAATAATGTAGCAATTATTGATGTACGTGAAAACGTGTTAAGAGGGGAACATCCGAAAGATAAAGTTTTAGAATTTGTTCAAAAGGCAGAAGCGGGAACATCCTTTGAAATTCATTTACCACTTAGGGGAGAACCAATGGTTATGTTACTCCAATCAATTGGAATGAGTGCGTACATCGAAGAAGTAGGTCCAGAACATTTTCGAATTATTGCAGAAAAAAAGTAGGACTAAGGTTGAAAAAGGTGTCTGCCCCAAGCGTGAGGCAGACACCTTTTTAAGTTAAAGCAGTGAGAGAGATCTTTCGCTTCTTTCGTTTAGCGAAACGAAGGAAGCAGCAGAACCGTCCCCATGCTTCCCCCTAAAAGCTTTCCTCTAACTCATCGACAATTCTTCCTACATGGGCGATGGCTTGTTTGATTACATCCATAGTGGACATGTCGAGTCCGGCCTGTTTATAGAGGTCAAGCCCGCTCATTGATCCTCCTAGTTTCAAGACATTTGTCCATTGCTCACCGACGGCGCTTCCTTCTGTTTTGATCCGGTTCGCGATAACGGTGGAAGCAGAGGTACCGATCGAATAGGTAAAAGGATAAAGGCCCATATAGTAATGGGGCTGCCGCATCCAAGTCAATTTTGCTCCCTCATCTAGTTCAACAGTATCTCCCCAGAAATCCGATAAAATCGCTCCTTTTGTATTACTAATAACCGCTGTTGTTAATGGTATTTTTTTATCTGCCATTTTATAAAGTCTGCGTAATAATTCAGCCTCTAAAATATGGGTGACACAATTATGATGGTAACTCATCATCGAATACATATTGAGCCAGCGATGCAATCTAGGATCATCGCGATTTCCTTTTAGGTAATTGACAATTAAGTGTTCTACTAATGTAGACGGTGCCTCAACAAACAATAATGACGCTCCGTCGTTAATTATTTTTTTGTTTTGAGAAGAAAGGGTGAAATGCAAAGCATGTCCAAGCTCGTGACCGAGAAGGAGCATATCAAATAAATTACCACCCCAAGGATAAAAGGAATAGCCATGAACGCCATGAACACCACCGCCAAAAGCGATCATTCTTCGTCCAACATTATCTCCTCTATAAACCCATCTGTCCGTAAAGGCTTTTCGCATTTGTTCCTGATATTCAGTACCTAGGACTCCTACAGCTTCGACAATAATTTCTCCAGCTTCTTTATAAGTGATAGGTGGATCAAATTCAGGATCTAATGGAGCTTTCACATCAGAGAACAACAGTTTATCTAATCCCAGCTGCCGTTTTCGTAAACGAGCATATCGTTGCATATGTGGGGAAAGTTCCTGCTGAAAGGTATCCAAAACATCTTCAAAAAATGCTGTAGAAACGCCATCGCCTGCATAAAAGTGATTTGCTGCTGGTGTTGAATACTGAAGTAGATAATCCATCGTCGTAGGGTAGTTACGCAACTTCGCAATTGAGACATTTTTATTTATTTCACTAGATAAAGATTGCGCTAAGCCATGTTGGTATTTTTTTAACCCATCGGTTAATGATTGATAGGCGTTTCTGCGTAACTCTGTATCAGGAGAAGTTTCAATTTGGGTCATATACATGAATAGTGAGACAGGCACCTCGTTACCAGACTTATCTTTTACTGGTTCAAATTTTAAGTCAGAGGCAGTCACTGTTAAATAAATGGAGTTAGGTGTGTTTAACGTATGATTTAAAGAAGCTAAAAGATCCTCCATCTCAGGGGTTAACGAATGATCACGTATTTCTTCTATTTTTTCTAAAAAACGGTGATAATTCTCTAAATCTTTTTCTTCACTTATGTAACTTTGTATCACTTCTTTAGGTAACTGTAGTAAAAGGTTTACTAAATTTGTACTAAGATTAAAAGATTTCTTTCCAAGAGTTTGTGAGCGACCAACCATCGTTTGATTCTCTGGATCTGTCCCGTCTTCCGAATATTTATAGAAAGCGTAGCTAGATGTTCGATTGTATTTTTCCATCAAACGGTCATATCTTTCAAGCGTTTTAAGTGTTCCCTTAGCGCTATCTAAAGCGATGGCACCTATGTGAAACTCATCCAATTCATGTTCAACTTGAAGATAGGATTTTTCCCATTCTTCATCGGAAGGGAAGATATCGGCTAGATTCCAAGTCTCTTCTAAAGGAATTTCTGAACGGGTTTTTAAACTCATAAAAACACACTCCTTTTTCTATTTATTGAAATAAAGGGACGTTTCTTTCGCTTCCTTCGTTTAGCGAAACGAAGGAAGCAGCAGAACCGTCCCCATGTTACCAATTACTACTTTCTACGGTCATCAAACCAACCAATCAAATGCTGTAAACGCTCTAAACGGTGCTTTGGTTTACCAGAGCGAGAGAGGTCATGGTTTTCATCAGGGAAACGGACAAGCTTCGTTTCTACACCAAGACGTTTTAGGGCAATATACCATTGCTCTGCTTGCTCCATTGGACAACGTAAGTCCTGTTCAGAGTGCAAGATTAGAGTTGGTGTTTTGACATTACGAGCAAATGTAAGTGGTGAAAGCTTTAATAGCTTCTCGACATCATCCCATAAATCTGCATGTCCATGCTGCCATTCAGTGAAGAAGAACCCTATATCACTTGTTCCGTAGAAGCTATGCCAGTTACAAATACTACGCTGAGTAACAGCTGCTTTGAAACGGTCAGTTCGTGTAACGATGACATTGGTCATATACCCACCGTAACTACCGCCCGTAACGAATAATTGCTCTTGATCGATATAGTTAAAGTTATCTAAAGCATAATCTACCCCAGCCATAATATCCTCGTAGTCCATGCCACCGTAATCACCAATAACAGCATTTACGAATTCATGGCCATAACCGTGGCTTCCTCTTGGATTTGTGTATAGTACAACATAACCTTTAGAGGCCATTAATTGCATTTCATGGTGTAAACCATTTCCGTACGCAGTAGCTGGACCACCATGGATTTGAAGAATCATCGGATATTTTTTACCATCTGCATATCCATAAGGCTTCAGTACCCAGCCTTCAATATCTTTTCCATCTGTGCTCTTGTAAAGGAAGTTTTCAGGAGTACTTAAATGAACTTCGTTATAAAGTTCTTGATTCCATTCCGTTAGCTTTTGAACGTTTTCTATATTAGTTAAATCTTGCGTTACTAAATCTCCGGTAGAATGAGGAGTCGCAAGAACTAAAACCGCTTGATCCTCACTTACGATATCATAAGATGTCACTGTGGCCACAGAAGGAGAGAGGGCAGCTGAAACTTCACCTTCTAAATTCACCTTAAATAATTGGCAATCGCCTCCAACTGTTGCATTAAAGTAAATGTTAGAACTAGAAGCGTCCCAGATTAAGCGTTGCTCTGCCGTGTCATACTTCGCATCAACACCTACAAGGTTACCAACTGTATAATCAAAGGCTTCAGTTAGGTTTGTAAGTTTACCCGTTTCAGTTGAAAACAGGAGAACATTTGCATTACCTTGACTTCTTTCACCACGTGCATGACCTACAGCTGCAAGCCATTTACCGTCTGGAGAGAGGGAAGGGGCCATAATATAACCGTTTCCTTGATAAAAAAGGCTTTCTTCCTTAGAGGTAAGATCAAATTTCCAAATCGCTGGGAGGTAGCCCCATTCTTGGTCTTCTGCTTTTGTTCCGATATAGAATAGTGTGTTTCCATCTGGAGAAAAACGCGGTTGGCCAAAATCATGTTCGCCATCAGTAATCTTTGTATACGATTTTGACTTAACGTCAAATACATAAACGTGCTTACGGTCTTCGTTATAGATACCAACGCCGTCGCCTTTATAACGAAGTCTAGTAATGACTTTCACATCACTTTTTTCTTCTTTTTTCTCATCTTCCTTATCAGTAGTAAGCTTTAATTCACCACTGATCGTAACCGCAAGCTGACTACCGTCTGGAGACCAAACAAAATCACCAATTCCTTGCTTTACATCTGTTAATTGAAATGCTTCACCACCATCAGTAGGTAAAAGCCAAACTTGATTTTTTCCTGTACGATTAGAACGGAAGGCAATAGTCTTTCCATCTGGTGACCATTTAGGAGCAGTATCTTTTACTAATTGCTCCTTTGAATAATGTGATGTGAACTGTCTACCTTCACTTTTTAAATCAGTTACATAGATATAAGAATAGTAGCCATCTTTTTCTTTATCTACGTTCGTTAAAACATAAGCAGCTTTGTCTTTGTTAGGAGAAACTACTGGATCTCCAACAAATTTAAACTTACATAAATCTTCAGCTGTAATTGGACGTTTCGTCATTTTGCATTCCTCCATATGTATATTAAATCTACCATTCTATTTTAACATTTCGACGTTCGAAATAAAATAAAAACGTTTTCTGGTTTTTCAGAAAACACGGGGACGGTTCTTTTGCTTCTTTCGTTTAGCGAAACGAAAGAAGCAGCAGAACCGTCCCCGTGCTTCGTGCTTACCAAGTTCGGATTTTATCGATAACAAAATAACTGATAACTCCAAGCCCTATAATAATCATTATTGGTAGTATTAAAGGCTGAGCAACATGCGTAATCCCCTGCCAATTTTCCCCTAACTGAATCCCTAAATATAAAAAGATCATCGTCCACGGAAGAATTGCTGCAATGGTATAAAAAATAAAAGTGGCGACTGGCATTTTAGCTACTCCAGCTGGAATGGAAATCGCATGACGAATAACAGGCACAAACCATGCCGCAAAGACAACGATAGGACCATATTGCCTAAACCATTTTTCAGACATATTGAGATGCTTAGCTCTGATAAACAAATACTTTCCGTACTTCTCTAGAAAAGGTCTTCCTCCATAGCTGGCGATCCAATATAAAATAAGTTGAGCAATTGTACCTCCGAATACCGCACCAATGGTTGCACTAACAAACCCAACTTTTCCAGAAGAAATCAAATACCCTCCAAACCCTAGCACAAGTTCACTAGGAATGATCTCAATCATTAAACCTAATGCAATACCGATGGCCCCAAGCTCAGCAATAAATTCAAAAAATGCTATTAGAAATGCTTCCATCTACCAACGCCTCTTTTTAAACAGACTTCTTTCATAGTAATATATGAGGGCAAGTCCAAATAAGTACTGGAAAGCATGGTTCTCGTGTTTCTTTCGTTTAGCGAAACGAAGGAAGCAGCAGAACCGTCCCCTGCTTTCCCATTTTTGAAATCTTTGAGAAGAACCATTTCGAAATGTTTGTGAAATAATGCGCAAAAAGTGCTAAAATATTGCACAAATAGTATAATGAAATAAAACAAGGGGGTGAATGCTTATGAAAATTAAATTTTTTGCAGTTACTTTTTTGGTCGTAGCGTTATTAATGGGTTGTAGTAGCGGAAATGACAATGAAGAAAATGAAGCAATAAACATTAAAGAATTGGTGAATGATTACAGTGTAGGAAAGGAAACTGCGCTGAGAGCATCAATTACATCACAACAACTTTTGTGACAGAGAGTGCAGAGAGTGAGTTAATCTATGACTTACCTGAAAATGAATTTTTTGTTTCCATTGCACCCTATATTAATGAAACCCATCCTTGAATTAATCATAACTTGACAGGTTGTCAAGGAGAAATGGTCGAAGAAGAATTTGAAATATACATCGTAGACACTGATGGCAATGTAGTAGTAGACGAAAAGCTGAAGTCATTGAGTAACGGATTTATCGATTTTTGGTTACCGAGGGACAAGACGTTTAACATAACAATTAAGCACGACGGAAAAATGGTAGAGTCAGAGTTTTCTACTTTTGAGGATGATGGCACTTGTATTACTACGATGCAGCTAACGTAGAAAAGAGCACCTAAGCAGGTGCTTTTTTTCTTTGGAAGCAGCAGAACCGTCCCCACGCTTCCAACTTCAAGAAGGAGTAATGCTTTCTTTTATTGAATTTTAGAAAAGACGGTACTACAAGACATATGTAAAAGGAAAATTATCATGGAGGTGCGTATGAGATATTTTACTGTTAGTCTATTCATATTAGTTTTTCTTTCAGGATGTTCAAACAGTATCGGTAATCCGTCAGTTAGTGATATCTTAAAAAACGATGCTGACGCTGATATATTTCAATGGAATGGTGGTCTAGTGTATTCAAACGCTAGTGATTTAGAGGTGCTACAAAATAGAGAAATTAAAAAAGGTGAGGAACTTAAGTCAACCAATATTGAAGAAGTGGAAGATTATCTTTCAACACGAGAAGAAACCGAGTTAATAAAAAGAGAAAAGAGCTAAGACAACAAAAATAATTTTTTTTCTCAATTGGTAAGGTTTAAATGCACTTGTAAAGGTAATCGCCTTTTCTTTGGCGAACTATAAGCAGGGGGCATTTACATATAAATTGGCTCTTTATTTTAATGTGCAATAATGGAAGGAGCTCTAGTTAATGAGTAAAAATAAGATAATTTATTTCCTAATATTCACTATCGCTAGTTTCTTTTTTATTAACAATGAGACAGTATCTGCTGAAACTAATCAGATCGACCTTGAGATCGTAGTTAGGGGAAAAGGTAGTTATGAAGGTACTTTTCAATTTCAAAGTACACGCTATTATACAAATCAATCATCAACGAGCCAAACATTTTCTGACAGTTTAACGCTTGGTGGAGTTGAAGATTTGAGGAAAATTGGCTTTTTTGAAGTTGTTTCAAAATCTGAGGGATTATTACTCGAACATATTGATAGGGAACTTTATAGGCTATCAGGTGAAATAGGACCTTATGAAACCAAATCAATTACGATATTTGAACAAACAAATGGTATCGGGCGCGGGAAGGGGTCTGATGGAGAAATTTTTGCAGATCGTTTATATATCATTAATCATACAGAGAATTTAAACCTTAAGAATTTGAATATTTCATTTGACTACCCGCAGGACTCAAATAAGATTTATGATTCAAGTCTTAACTTATTGCATTGGAAAGATGATGGTGATTCGGAAGTGATAACGATTCCACCACAAAGAAGTACAATATTACCGAGTGACAGTTGGTATGTTACTAGAATGAACCTTTTAGAAGAAGACGAGTATGTCACTAATATTGACTTAAATCAAATTGATCATTTAAGTATGGAAGTATCTTATGCAATTAGGTTAAATACCCAATCGAATTACATAGCTTATGTTGCTATCGCCCTAGTCTTTCTTTCACTTGTTTATAATGTTGTTTTATCAAAAAGGATAAAAAGATTAAATAAAGAAGAAATTGGTGGTGTCTGACACCGTTTATGGACAAATTAGTCAAAATGTCCGCATGGAATGGACAAACATGGAGGTGCCAGACGCCAATGAAAGCTCACTTGGATATTTGCTCTAGCTGAGAATGATAAGGAAAAGTGAACTTTCATAGGCTGGACTATTTACTTGGTGTTCACCATTATTATTTTGATTTTCGAGCTGGGGACAAAAACAAATTACGATTGTTTAACAGGATAGTATTTAGAGAGATAGAGGAGGCAGGGTGTTTGTAGTTTTAAAATGAAAGTTCTATGAAGCTTTGGAATTAAGCAGGTCGAAATTAAAGTTGAGAAATAAACAATTAATAGTAAGCAGTAAGTAAGTAAGTAAGTAAAAGGGAGTTAACCCAGTAAAGGGATGCGGTATACGATTAAAAGTCTGACAAGTTTACCACGAAGAGGATCATGCAATTATAATAGATAGTCAAATAACAGGGATGATTACTGCTTTTCATTAAGAAACTCTAAAACATTTTGGTGTTCTTGCTGTACTTTAACGATGCGCTTTATTTCGCTACTAAGTTCAATCTTCGTTTCATCCACTTTTCTCATCAAACTACCATAATAAAAAGCAATTTCCTTCCGCATTTCAGATTGATCCTTCCGCATCTCAGTTTGCTCAGCACGAAACTCGGATTGATCCTTCCGCATCTCAGATAGTTCAGCACGAAACTCAGATTGATCCTTGCGTATTTCAGCTTGTCCGTTTTCTAAAGAATCTAGCTTTGTCAGGATAGTCTTTAAGATATCTTCCATAAAATTCACCTCCTTTTGTTGAATAAATTATAGTATCTTCACTTGTTTTTGTCTAGTTGAAAAAAATTTTACAACAACCGAAAAAAATATAGTTTTAATCTAGTCTAAAATTTTGAATGAAGCCTAGGACAGGCATCTTGCTAATTTCGTTTAGCGAAACGAAGGAAGCAGCAGAACCGTCCCCACGCTTCCAGGAGGCGTAGAGAATGGTAAACAATATCGTAAATGGAGTGATGGGTCTGTGTGTGGCAGATGCATTAGGTGTTCCTGTTGAATTTAATAGGAGAGAGACACTTAAAGAAAATCCTGTCGTTGGTATGCGTGCCTACGGAACACACAACCAACCTGCAGGAACTTGGTCTGATGATACAAGTATGAGCTTATGCTTAGTTGATTGCTTATCAGAAGGGCTTAATTATGAGGACATCATGAACAAGTTTGTGAAATGGTTTGATGAAGGAGCTTATACTCCTTATGGCGATGCGTTTGATATTGGAATTGCTACTAGTAAAGCATTACAAAGATATATGAACGGTACAAAGCCATTACAATGTGGTGGCACTACTGAATACGACAACGGTAATGGGTCTCTAATGAGAATTCTTCCCATTCTATTTTATTTGCAATCTAGAAATGACTTTTTCGAGCAAGATGAAGCATTTGATATCATTCATAACGTGTCTGCACTGACACATGCCCATAAACGGAGTCAGATGGCCTGTGGGATTTATGTTTCAATTGCAGCGAAGATTTGCGAAGAAAGTAATCTTGTATTAGCTGTTGAGCAGGGAATTTCATATGCAATGAAATATTACAAAAAGAGAGCTGAATTTGAAAGTGAATTGCATTATTTTCAAAGGTTAGATAATAAAAATTTTGCTAGTCTTCCTATAGATCAAATAAAAAGTAGTGGTTATGTGATTGATACACTTGAAGCTGCCATTTGGTGTCTTTTGAACACAAAAAGCTATAAAGATTGTGTTTTGAAAGCTGTAAATCTTGGTGAGGACACGGACAGTCTTGCTGCAGTAGTAGGGGGGGCTAGCCGGACTTCACTATGGCTATGAAAGCATTCCAAAAGAATGGCTTAATGCAATTCCTATGAAACACTATATTGAAAATTTATGCCATACACTGCATGCCTCATTTTACAGGGCAGAGATTGAAAAACTCAGTAAGTTCCTCCCTTATTTCGAGACAGCAACGATGGAAAGTGTTTGCAAATGGACACCTGCTGAAAAGACAGGGGAAAAACAAGTTATCACACCTTACCCAACCTACGATAAGTCATTGCTTGGATTTATCGACGAGATATATAGCTCAAACTTCATGTATACCGACTATATGTCTACAATTCAGGACCTTGATGGAGACCTGAATATCGCGATTGAGACTGCTGATTTGGATCTTCTAAGAGCAATTCTCACCTATTACGTCAGAGCCGAACGGTTTAGTGATGGAGCCTGGGCAATGGCAGTTGAGGAGAAAGTTTTTTTGAAAATACTCAGAAGACTAAAGGAGATCAATAAAGTAGAATAAAGAAATAAGTGGGAATAAAGATAAGGGCACGATCAACTGTGCCCCCGAAAAATCTTGTTTCACATAGCAGTTGATAGGCCAGAGCTTGAGAAACAAGAAACATCGGGGAGTCAAAGTGTAGTAAGTTTACATATTTATAAGAACGAACGTTCCTTTTAAAGTTAAACTTTGCAATAATAATAGTAGAATCCAGGTGTGTTTTTGGGAGATGTTAGCGACTAACTGTAGTTAAATAATTTGTTTGAAAGTTGTCCGTTGTAGCTTATGTTCGTGGTATAATCTAAGAAATAAGTTGGGGTGAACAAGTTGGAACAATTATTAAAACAATTCATGGAAAAAATAGACCATCGCTTTGATAAATTAGAAGTTGATCTTCAGGAGTTACGAGTAGACGTTACTGAATTAAAAGAAGGCCAACAAAAATTAGAGGCCGGCCAAACTAAATTGCAAACTGATGTAACCGAGCTAAAAGAAGGGCAACTACTCCTTCAACAGAATATCATTGATGGTCTTGGAGCTTATATAGAAAAGATTTCGGAACATACTGATAATAAAACAGATGCCTTAAATAAACGAGTTTATCGTCTGGAAGTAGAAGTTGAGAGGATAAGTAGGCAATAAAAGCATCAAGTGCCTGTCATTCGTTAAAAAACCTTCTTTCACAGAACTCTTAAAAAATAATCTTTGGAAGAGCTAATTGATAACTAGCTCTTCTATTTTTGTTTAATCGTGCTTCACAGTGACCCAAAAAATCTTGTTTCAGTAAACTTCGGGGAGTCAGTGAAGTGAAATCTACAATCTAATGTTGTTGAAATGACAAGCTATCAAAAATCAGGTCGAAATGAATCTTGTGCCATGGTGGAAGTGGAAAGAACTATAAAAGGTGTTGTGGAAGATGAATTATGTGTGCTTGTTACTGTGGATTGAGCCTTTAAATTATTTAAGGAGATTTTCAACAAATCAACTTTATCTAACAGAAAGGTGTTTTTTCATGCATTTTTTTGTGTCAATGACAGTACTTGAATGACATCAGCAACTACTGCTGGTTAACTAATTGAACTTTTATTAGTGCGAAAGTTGAGACCATGTCCATTCTGTAAAGATTATTCATGGGCAATCAAAAAGTTTAGGTATAGGAATAGAAGAAGGTAAAACTAGCAGAGGGTATTTGCTAGTTTTGCCTTCTTTTGTCCAAAACTTCCGATTGCACCATGATAGAACGTTCCCCACCCAGGCATGTGCTCAAAGTTAACAATCAGGTCTATCTAATTGACTGTGAATTTCCGTAAAGTAAATCAGATAAAATAAAAAGTGCTGCAGTAGGGACGGTGCTCGTGTATTGGGGAGGGCCAGTGCGAATAGTATCTGTTAATGCAACCCAAGTTCCAAATTCGCCCGCTTGTAGAGATGGGGGCTTCATTAAAAAGTTCCCGGTTAGTATGAAACGACGAAGACTTAAGACTGTCTCATCAAATATTGATAACTGACCAGAAAATGTCGCGTAAGGTGAGTCGAAGATTAATTGATTAGTAGACTCATTCCAAGTGCCGGTTATTGGCAGTGGGACACCCCGAAAGTTAACGGTTCCTGTTAATGTGCCATTCGTAATAGAGTCGATGGTTAGGAAACCTCTTACCAATGGTCTTCCTGCAATATCGCCAAGAATTCCCCACCGTGTAGGAAACGGTAAACTTGCCGTCGTTTGTTGAAAGGTTTGCACGTTAATCTCTCCTTTAATTCTATTGAAAACCGCAAAGCTTTTGATAGGTAATTGTTCCCCCCATCAGAGGCTAATGAAAGTATAAAAAAGTATATGCGCATTACACTTCATTCGAGACAGTACCACAGTTTTTTAGGTGCCTGGCACCCTTCGTGGACAAAAACTGGGAAAGTCCACGTATAGTGGACAAAAAGGAGAAACCAGTGGTTTAAATTAGCTTCTGTTGGGTTGTTTCTATCCATAGATTTACAGTGGGTAACCTCTTGGGGAACCAATGGGCTGGCTGCTTGTTTATTAGTATTAAAAAGTGGTAAAAAAGGAGAGAGAACATTTATTTGAGGGTGATAAAGTGCTTAACGATTGGTTGATTTATTTTCTTTTAACATTCTTCATTTTGCAGATCCCAAGAGTGAATTTGTACTTTGCTGCGTTAAATACGATGTTTCATGAAATGGGGCATGCGATCGTTTGCTTATTGTTTAAGGGACGAGTCGTGAAAATATCATTATTCCCCAATACAGAAGGTCAAATTATCACAGCTTCAGGAAGTTGGATTAGCAGAGTCTTCATTTCCTATGCAGGTTATACATTCCCACCACTAGTTGCCTACGGGTGCTTTTATCTAATTGGTGAAGGATTACATCTCAACTTGTTATATGGATTTATCGGAGTTTCTGTTATTAATCTAGTACTTTGGGTCAGGAACCTTTACGGTCTATTTTGGTTAACAACGTTTATCGGCTTGTGTTTGGTATTTGTGTACATAGGAGATAGTGGTGCAATTGAGATTTTTGTTCATTTTTTAGCGGCGTTACTACTAGTCGAGGCAGTACGATCGGCCTTTATTATTTGTTTGTTAAGCATGCGGGATCGAAGGCAAGCAGGGGATGCGACAAGTTTAGCAAAGAGCACATTTATTCCTGCATTTTTCTGGGGGGCGTTATTTTTTGTGCAATCAATTATCGTTGCTTTTTGGATTTTCAGTGCGTTTATTGCTTAAGTTTAAATTAAATTATCAGGGGCAAAAAACAAACTGGTGATTTTGCAAGTAATTCTTATCTAATATTTATAATGAAGGTAACCGTATCAGCAATAGGATAACTATAGGAAAATCTGCGTTTGAAATAAAAACAGATTGAATTGACTGTAAAAATTCAGTTCCTTGTAAACTATTTGTGAAAATGGCTAAAGATAAAAATAGAGCGATAAAACTTTGCATCGAATTTGTTTTTACTTTCCATGTCGTCCAACGGATAATCAAAAAGCTTCGACAACGATCATCTATTGCCCAATTAGCCGAAAATGGTTGCTTCCTTGGTTTGGAAAAATAAGGAAGTGGTAGAACCGTCCCCACGCTTTACATCAGAGGGATTACCTTAATGGTAACTGAATTAAATACCATTATAAAAAGCCTCTTAAGTGGGGAGGGGGAGACTCTACCCAAAAACGATAGTAAGTAATGTAATAGCACTTTTTTCAATTAATAAAAGAAAGTTATAAGAAAAACAAAAGGAAAATCGAAGAATGAATTCCTATAACCGGGGACCTCGACTTTTTCTTCTTGGGCAATCAAAAATTTTGCATGGAAGCGAAGGCACAACTAGTTTTATATCACTAGTTGTGCCTTTTCTCATGCAAAACTTCCGGTTGACCCCTGTTAGAACCGTCCCCACGCTTCCTCCACATTGAAAAACCTCACCCATCTTCACTCTCTTACAGCTCTGAATCTATTTAGTTTTCTCAATAATATAAACTTTCAGAATATGTTACGCTAATTATAGGTCCAGCGGGAGTTGGATCTATAAATATAAAGGGAGGCATTAACATGAAATCAAAACTGTTTGGAGCGTTACTGAGTTTTATCCTTATATTTACGATGGTGTTTTCTGCATCGGTAAGTGCTAATGGAAGTGGTAACGGTAAGGGGAATGGTGTTGAGAAACAGGATTACTTAATTGGTTTCCAAGGAACTGTAGATGCTAGTATTGTCATAGCTGCCGGTGGAGAAGTGCATCATGAATACGATTATATGCCAGTATTACATGTTACTCTCCCTAAAAAAGCTGCAGAGGCGTTAGCAAAGAACCCGAATATTAAATATATTGAAGAGGATGTTGAGTATACATCTGCATCTCAAACAACTCCTTGGGGCGTATCACACATTAGAGCAAATACTGTACACTCTTGGGGTAATTACGGATCAGGTGTGAAAGTGGCTGTCTTAGATACTGGGATTGCTACTCATACAGATTTAAAAATTGCAGGCGGAGTAAGTTTTATCAGTACTGAATCTAGCTATCAAGATTTCAATGGTCATGGTACACACGTTGCTGGTACGGTTGCAGCTTTAAACAATAGCTATGGAGTAATTGGTGTAGCACCATCAGTTAACCTATATGCTGTTAAAGTTTTAGATAGAAACGGTAGCGGTTCTTTAAGTGGTATCGCAAGAGGGATAGAGTGGGCGGTAACTAATAAAATGGATGTCGTTAACATGAGTCTTGGTGGATCTTCAGGTTCTTCTACGTTACAGCAGGCTTGTGACAATGCCTATAACAAAGGTGTTCTGTTAGTTGCAGCGGCTGGTAATACAGGAGCAAATGGAATTCAATATCCTGCAAGATATAGTTCAGTTATCGCTGTTGGGGCTGTTAATTCAAACAATGTAAGAGCTTCATTTTCAACATATGGAAGTCAATTAGAGCTTATGGCCCCAGGCGTAAATGTTCAAAGTACTTACCTTAATGGTGGATACAGTAGCTTAAACGGTACATCAATGGCTGCTCCACACGTTGCAGCGGTAGCAGCATTAGTAAAGAGTGAATACCCTTGGGCTTCAAATGCACAGATTAGACAAAGATTAAGAGATACATCAATTAATATAGGAAGCGCAACTTATTATGGTTATGGGTTAGTCGATGCCTTAGGTGCAGCCTGGTAAAATATAGAAAACAAAACCCCTTACAGTTTCTATTTGTAAGGGGTTTTATGTATCGTTTAATCAAATTTCGGATGTTCTTCATTTGTTCCTGGATCAGAGTCGAATTTCGGATGCTCTTCAGCCAATGCACTACTTTGTAAGAAAAACACCCCACTAATTAAACACGTCATGAATACGCCAATAATGATTTTTTTCATTTACCTACATCTCCTTTACTGTTTATTTTTTACATTGAGTGCTAGCTTGTAGTACTTAGAGCTAGCTTTGTATTTAAACTCTTGAGAGTATAAATCCCCTAATAATTCATAGCAAGTGTAAAGATTTTTAAAGTCATTCTTTTCTTTGTAAAAAGGAACGGCTTCTTCTAGTAGATAATGTTTGTGTTCATCACTGTTGCCTGAAATTGAGTAAGCTAATAATTTTAATTTAATTGAATAGGTTGAAGGTGAGGTAATCAACGATAGGCTCTTGTTAATCCAATCGTTAGCTTGATCAAACTGCTTTACCTTAATTAATTCATTCGCTAAAAAATACACTGTGTTAAGGTATACTGGAGTCATTTCCTTTTTCAATTCAAGGCTCTTAAGGAAATAATCGATCGCTAGCTTGCTAGCTTTTTTTTCTGAGTATAAAAAGCCAATATTATGATAAACCATGGCAATTAAATCTTCTTTGTTAAACTGATGAACAACCTTTAGGACATTATTGTAGTGTTCCAATGCTCTGTCATATTGTTTAATTCTTGTGTAGTTAATTCCAATAATAATATGGCAATCTATGACTCTTAAATAATTTAACTTTTTTTCAAAAACGTCTAATACATCGAGCGCATATTGAAGGGCAAGAGTCGTATTATGAACATTACTATATGCTAACGCAGTATGGTACAACAAAAAAGGATCTTCAGTTGGATAATTATTTTGAACTGATAACGCCTTTTGAAACGAGCGTATTCCCTCTAAAAACTTTTGATCTAAGCAATGAAAGATCCCATCAAAGTAATGAAAGTAAAACAATTGAGTGCTCGTCAGTGTTTTTAACAACAGTAAAATTTCATTACGATTTTCCGTAGCATTTCCTCTGTCCTCTTTACTTAAAAAATAGCGATAGGATATAAGTAGATAATAAACGTAAAGGCTAGGGTCATCATTTTTTTCAATAATCTCGTTTAACTGAGTCCAATGCTGATCGACTAAGTAATGATTTTTTTCATTAATACAAGCATAAATAGAACTTATGAGCTCTTTAATTTCCTTTTGGTGTTCTTTTAGTGAACACATAGAAATCCCAAGTCGTTCCAACAATAGCTGGACCGTTTCCGCGTTCGGCTGTTCAAGTTTGCCATTTTCAAGCTTACTTAAATAGGTAATGGAACATAGGCCTCTGGCCAATTCCTCTTGTGTGATACTTTGTTTCATTCTATTCATAGCGATAATCTTACCGTATTCTAGTGTGGGTTTTAGTTCTATTCTCATCATATTAAACTACAACTCCTTTTTATATTGAAAAATTCCCCAATTTATTTGTGCATAACAACAGAAAATTTGTGTGATTTTTTCAATAGAAAAACAAATTTCTAGTTTTATTTAGTATTCATATCGTTTCAGGGTAAACTTCCTAGCAAAACTGAGGTAACGCATGCCAGGAATCATCATAAGTACTGAAATTCTACTTCTAGATTACATGCAAAAATATAAATATATTATGGCGTTATAAGTATTTATACTTTTCTGATAATTAATTATATGTGAAAACTCGCTAGGGGTAAAGGTGGAAGCACCGGGACGGTTCTCTTGCTTCCTTCGTTTCGCGAAACGAAGGAAGCAGCAGAACCGTCCCCGCGCTTCCCAAAAAAACAACAAGTAGCTGATGTTTAGCTTCTTGTTGTTTTGGTAAATTATTTAGTTATTAATTTTTCGTAGTATTTCTTACCGTTTTCTTCTTTTTCCTCAAAGCCCATTTTCTTTAAGTAATCTATATGGTCAGCGTTTGACGAATAGCTAATTAACCTATTATAGCCTTTATCTAAGAAGTGATCTTTGCTTTCTTCGTAAACAAAGCTTCCAATTTTAAAATCTCTATATTCTGGGATAACAAAATCAAGCTCTACCTTTAAAGTATTTTCATCATACTTAGAACCTATAAACACACCAGCTGGCACCATATTCCGTAAAATATAAAAGCTAACTTCATATGTGTTTGTTTTCAGCTTAGATGGGTCTGTATACTTTTTCAGTCCTTCTTTATAGAAATTTAGGAAATGATTAAAATACTCAGAATCCCTTTCTATTGAGAGTAGCTTAAAGTATTCTTTCTTAGCAGTAGCACTATATATTTTCACAAGATAGTATATGTTAATGAGTGCGATACCTAAGTTCATTAACCCAACTGGCAAAGCACCTATTAAAAATCCATAAAGTGAAAACAAGCTAGACCCTACTAAATTGATCCATCTTAGCTTAATAATTGAACTCATTAATAAAGAAATAAGGACAATAAGGGAAGCTAAATACCCTAACCATTCTAACCAATTATAATCCATTCTTCTTAAAACCCCTTTCAATAAAACACGAAAATAATTATAACACAATATGAACAGGGATAATCTGTAATAGTTTGTCAAAAACGTTAGATGTTAATACATTTCTACCAGAGTTTTATTTGAGGGAAGCGCGGTTCTCGTGCTTCCTTCGTTTCGCGAAACGAAGGAAGCAGCAGAACCGTCCCCACGCTTTCTGTATAAATGGCCTGCTAGTGGATACTTTAAAGGAGAGAAGGGGGGATTTTTGGTCATGTCGAAAGATAAAGGTATTTTACTTATTTGTTGGATTGTAGCCATAGGACTTCTTTTTAGCCTTATACCGAGGCAAAAGCTCAGAAATGCAGTTTTAGCATTTCTTTATAAACAAGTCATTACCTGGCTATTCGGTTTATTTGTAGTAGAAAAAGGCTTAATTAAATATCCAGTTCGTGAATTTAGAAAAGCATACAAAGGAAGTTTCTCATTTGAATACTTTCTTTATCCTACCCTTTGCGCTATTTATAATTTGTACTATCCAGAACATCGCAGTAAACTGATAAAATTTCTATATTTAAACCTCCACGCAGGGGTCATTACTTTAACCGAATTTTTTATTGAAAGATATACTAATCTCATTAAATATGTTAAATGGAAGTGGTATTGGAGTTATCTTACAATGGGGATTAGTTATTACTCATCAAGGCTGTTCTACCGTTGGTTTTTTCGAGATGAGTTATGTGAAAAAAACGGTGAGACAAACCTGTAATGGAAGCACGGGGACGGTTCTCGTGCTTCCTTCGTTTCGGGAAACGAAGGAAGCAGCAGAACCGTCCCCACGCTTTTACTTTCCTTTTTCACCAAAAACTTCAGGAATCATTTTGAACCCATCGATTATGGTATCTTCTACTACTTCGATCATCAGGTAACGTTTACCCTCAAAGTGAATTTGTCGAATGTATCTTAAATCTTGGGGACTAATTGAGACATTTGCGACCTTCGTTTCGATTTTTATTGATTTAGAAGTATACTTTGGAACGATATTGCTTGCCTTAATTTCATATTTCTCGTCATCGATCACTTTCTGAAAGGCGGATTCAATTTGTTCCGTTTGAATATCTTCAATTCCGCTTTGTTTTAACACACGTTCAACGTCTTTTACGTCTAATTTAGGAGCTTCATCCTCTTCATTTTCTTCAATAACACGATTAATTTCTTCATAAACATTGGAAAGTGTCGCGGTATTAAGCTGATCTCCTGTCACTTCTTTTACGATTTCTTCAAAAATAAATTTGTCATCCTTTGCGGTCATCGTTTCTTCGCCATTTAAGACTTCCTCGATGAACTGGTGGTCGAGCTCATTTGCTTTACCGGCCGAATACAGGATATGGTTCACATCTGCTGAATTATCGGTAAAACAAGGAAAGAGAAATCCTCCAATTGGAGCGTTTAAGTTGATGATAGGGTCAACAACAATATTATACTTAAATTCTTTGATCACATAGTCAAATAGCAATTCTTTCTTTGGTTCTTGTGTGCTATTGATACTACACAAGATAAAGGGATGAGTATAAACAGAATTGCGATCACTTTCCTCCGTCTGTTCATTATTCCGTTTTGTTGGTTTGAAATAGTTTCCACGAATAAAGGTGATGACGATATCCATTTCGTATTGCCTGCTATTCAGCATTTTTTCGACGATTCGCAGCATTTGTTCCTTCCAGTCTTCCACTTCACCGCTCAATAATCCTTGGTGTAAAATAAGTTGGCTGTTATTTTCCACGTTTTTTTGAAACTTTAATTCAAATATCTTCTCATCCAATTGTCCACCAAGAATTTTTTTGAAGTTATTAAAAAATAATTCTTGTTGCTCCGCCTCTAGCATTTCAAAAGGTTGGCTTTGATGATGATAGATTTCAGAGGATTCCTTTAAAATATAAACTGTAAAAATATCACTGATCTTTAGTAAGTCGTTATTTACTTTAAATTGTTTACGAATATGGGCAATGTCTTTTTTATTCATCTAAATTACCACTCCAGCACTGTTTTAGTTTGCCAATTTAAAAAGTTAAGTGCTAGGCACTAACTTTACCAACTATAGCATTTTATTATTTTAACATATAGGATTCAAATTAAGAATTCATTGTGCTAAACCATTTAAACACTTGCCGATTTCCCCTTGGTAATTTTTGCGGATAAGTATAAAATAAGATTTAGTAATTGAGTATAAAGGGGTAGGGAAAGAAATGAACAGCAATCGTAATGCCCAATGTTCGTGTGGAAGTGGGATAAAGTATAAAAAGTGTTGCCTAAACAAACAAAATGTCATTCAATTAGGCGAAGTAAAAGAGGAAAGGTTTTTTCAACAGAAACAAAGTTTAGTTGAAAAACTAGATCAATTTATTCGTTCGAAACTCTCAACTCAAGATTTAATGCAACTTGAGTTCCAATTTAACGATAGGTCTAGACGGAAAGTAGACAAAGAACTAAGAACTCCATTTTCAAGATTTTGGCTATATTTTTTTCAAAAATACGAGAATAGTCTACGTGGTGTAGAGTGGTTTTATAAGGAGAATGTTGCTAGTTTAACTGTAGCTGAAAAAGCGATGATTGAAACGTGGATGCAGCTTAAACCAAAATTAGTTCAAGCTGTAGAGATTTCTAAAGAATATGTCATTTTTAAAGACCTATTCACAAAGGAAACATTTTCAGTTTGTAATAAAAAAGAAGTTGTCGCAGACCCTATCCCATGGTACGGGACATTGGGGCTATTAGAGATGTTTGATCATAACTATTATTTTAATGGTGTAAGAGTGATGGTAGGTCCTCAACAGTTTGATCAAGCTGCAAAAAAGATTAGTAAATTAATTGAAGGTACTAATTTAAGTAGCGATGAAGTTATGATGACCTACTACCCCGAAATTTTAGCTGAATTATTAACAGATAGTAAATTAGAAGGTCCAAAGAAAGAAAAAACGATAAAAGAGTACAATATTCAGTATGAGGTTGTCGATAAACTTGCTGCAATTACGTTTCTAACACAACAATATGGAGATTACGAAGCAAACGGGGACGAGAAGCTATTTAGTTGGGTTGGTGACTGGAATGAGTACCGAGATAGTGAAATTGATCAACCTATCTATGTAGGGACTGGTTATGGAAGAGTTTCTCTTAAAGCAAATATATTAACATTCCATACGCTGAAGGAAGAGAAGCTTATTGAATTTAGGAAAACGATCGAAAATAAATTGGACGTTATCCTATTGAAAAAAGAAGAGAAAACGTTACAAATTCCATTTGAAGCAGAGTTTCACAATTCCGTTATCTCAATGGATAAAAACATTCCACAGTACTTTTCGGTCTATGTTCAAAATAGTTTATTACTTGATTTAGATGCTGCCATTCCAATGTTTAACGATCGCTCTATTCGGCAGTTAGTAGAAGAAGGCAATCAACGCAAAGCCGAAGTGTGGTTACAACAATCGGAATACAGTCTTTATAAAAGTATACTTTCGCAATTTGGTAAAGTAGAAATTACCGCTGATTTTAACACGGCTCGAAAGCAGTTAGGGTTACCATTATCCAGATTTGTTACAGGTGGGGCAGATCGAATAACTACAATTACAGAAGCTTCATCTTATAATAGGGGAGTTGTTCAAAAAGAAGACATCCCATTTTTAGAGCAATTGGGTTTTACACCAGACACGGTAAATAATTTCTATACAGAAGATATCATCGAGTTTTATAAAGACAAAACGGGCGGAAAAAGTGAGGCTACTGTTCGAAAATATACATTAAGTTTATATGATTTACGTGAAGTGCTCGAGCGTATATCGGCAAAAAGCTGGGCTGATTTCGATTACTCGATGTGGGAATATCTAATTTCTATCCGCTATATGGCTCTATTTGAACGTATGAGTAAAACTCAAATAAAAGATATTGCAAGTGTTTTAAAAGCTTTTGCGAAAGCTCTTGACGAAAAATATAAAATGAAAGCTAGTAAAGATGTCACAAAGATATTCCAGAACTGTGAAAAGCAACTTCTTGAATGTATTGAAATTAAAAACTCAATAATTTCGTATGAATTTAAAGAGCAGCTTTCAAAATATAATAAAATTGACAACTTTCATAAACTAAAAGATAACTATCGATCAGTTCAGCGGGTTTTTCAAATCAATAAAATAAATAATAATAGCGTGATCGTAACTGAACTTACTTCAAGTGGCAAACAATTTACCATTACTTTAATGGAAAGAGAATGCGAACGGATGGAAGAAGGTTTTATTTTCGATGCAGAAGTTGCATTAGTGAAGGGTAACCTCTGGCAAATCGTTGATCTCTACCAAGTATATCCACCAATCGGAAAAAGATATTTGGTTAGAAATTAAACTATAGTACCTGTCTTAATTTTTGGTGTCAGACACCCTTCGTGGACAAATTGTGCAATTTGTCCGTCTGGTATGTACGTTTTTCAATGAACCGCTACCTAAAAACTAAGGTTTTCCTCATTTCTTGTAATGCTATATAATTAGTGAAAAAAGGGAGTTAAAGGGATAAGGGGATTGATACCTTGTCCAAGCTTTTGAAACGATTAATGAAAAATAGGACAGAAAAGCAGTCCCTTTAAAAATAGAGGTGAGTTTATGGATAAAAAAACAATGAATACATTATTAGGTGCTTTGGAACGAATGAAGGAAGATAATATGAAAACACAAATGAAAATGGAAGAACTGGCTTGGAAACAGATTTCGCTTCCATGTACGTTAATTGAGGCACTTAGTAGTCTAACAAAGTACGAATTAGATTGCATCCGAAAAAATTACAACATTAAAGGCATTAGTTCACTAAAAAAGAACGAACTTGCAACTGAGCTAGCAAGACAGATACCTATGCTATACAAAAATATTATTTCTAATCTTGATAAAGAACGTTACGAACTTGTAAAGAAAATTGTGAAACAATCTGGCTATCTTAACAAATTCTCTCTCTCATTTTCAAAAATAAATTCCCTGAAGGATTATAGTATTTTGTTCCCGGGTAACTACCTAGGGGATAAAGTGTTATTTATGCCTTTGGATTTTATGAATGCTTTCTCAGAGATAGATAGTCCTAAGCTACAAAAGAGGTCCAACGTAATACAACCTGGATTAATCTTACTCAAGGACTACTCTATTTTTATGGATGTATGGACTCGTCTAGTCTAATAGAGAAGGTAGAAGGCCTAACAAAAGAAGAGTTTGACGTCTTACACTTTTTGGATGTCATTACATTTGCAAGTGACTATTACGAACAAGTCTCCTTAAACTATACTGGTTTGAAGGATCATCGCGTGTTTGATCAGAAGAAACTCATTGAAGAACATAAAATGAGAGCAAGTCTCGATTACTATTCGTTTACCAAAGCACAATTATTAGCCGCAGGGCAGCCTGACTACGTTGAAAAAAATCACGCGATGAAGGATTTATTAGATTTTCTAAAATATTACTATGAAATGAATAATGAAAACTTAGATGAAATTGCATGGCAATTAGTTACCATGATTAATAAAGATGCTCAACCTGCCATGGCTATTCAATATTTACAAAGCTGGATTGAGATCCCTTCTATGGATTTTTTACAGGAGCTAACAGGTAAGGTGATGAATGTATATAATAACACCCGTTTGTGGGTGTTAAAAGGACATACGCCCCATGAGGTTTCGCAAATCGGACAAAAACAATTACAACCTTTAGCTAAAGTAGCTTTTCCAATCGCTGCGAAAGCCGGAAAGGTTGTTCCTATGAGCAACTACACAAAAACAGGAAGAAATAATCCATGTCCATGCGGTAGTGGAAAAAAACATAAAAATTGCTGTTTGAAATAAAAAGACTAAGAGGACAAATTTATGGTACCAATTTCAATTGAAGAATTTGCAAAGAAGCACGTTAAAGCAAATAATAATACTGATAAAAAGAGTCTAAAAGAAAGCCTAATAGCAGCCGTGGAACGAAAAAAGGCAGGAGAACCTTGTATTTCTTGTGGACAACCCATCTGGGCAATTGGTTCAGCGCTAACTGGTTCCAATATGTGCTTTACCTGTACAACAGGTGAAACCGATCATTCAGAGGATTATGAAATAAAGGATGTTTGTTACTAATAGAAAACAAAACGGAACAATATTGTTTGTTCCCTGAGGGGGGACAAGGGGGCAGTATAGCTGTCGCTCTGTCCCTCTTCTTTGTGATTTTTCGATTTCTTATTTCGTATATCAAAGTACTGTAGGGGAAAATTGAAACACGGTTCTCTAGCTTCCTTAACACTTGGCGATAACCGATAAGGTAGACTAATCTTATAAAAGGTTTAATTTATTCAATTTGATCCTTTAATTTTTCAATTTCAGCCTCAGTTAGCCCAGTTAATTCAAGTATTTCTTTTCTAGGATAACCCTTAATCAGCATAAGTTTAGCAAAGTCAAGTTTAGCTTCGAACTTTCCTTCAATCTTTCCTTCAATCTTTCCTTCTATTTTTCCTACTGCTTTTCCTTTTTTCTCCCATGAAGTCATCAGTTCCATAATGTGGTTCACCTCATCATTTGGTATTTGCTTTAATTGTTCATTCAATTCGAGTTCTTCTATAGGACTTAATTTAAGATATTTTTCAAAGATACCAGCAACTAATTTTTGTTTCGCTGGGTCCAATTCTAATTTCAGCAACATTCGTAAAAATTCAAATTTAATTTTGACCTTTTCACTTTGATCGTAGCCCATTTTACCGAGTAATGCAAGGGCAACAGGGTTAGGTTGATTTATAAATTCTCTCCAAATTTTGCGCTTAAGGTGTACCGTAAAAAGTTAAATGAAAGCACTTCTTTAAATGGAAGTTGAATGTTAAAAGAGTTAATTTCCCCCTTCATTTCTTCATAGCTGTAAATAGCAATTGGTACAATTGGACAACGGAATTTTTCATAAAGACGGCTGAAGTAAAAAAACATGCGATCACTGAAATCTTCCTGAAAGGTTGCTTGTGTTTCAATATGGACAATAATAATTGTATTTTCACCCTTTAATTTTGTTTCAGCTAGAAGGTCAACTGCACCTTTGCGACCTTTTAAGATGTCGGTGTAAACTTCTTGTTGTAAAAAAGTGATGTGTTGATAATCTAGGTGTTCATATACGTCCGGGAAAAATGCTAGAATAAACTCCTCAAAAAAAGTGGTAATTAACTCTTTGAACCAACGGTCATGATCATTTCTTTCTTGAGTTTCCAATATCCTCACCTCTAATAGAACGTTTGTTCTAATTATAAAGTAAAAACAAACGTTCGTAAAGGGGGAAGCACGGGGACGGTTCTCTTGCTTCCTATGTTTAGCGAAACGAAGGAAGCAGCAGAACCGTCCCCGCGCTTCTTAAACTTTTATCGCTATAGTATTTTAATATAAAAAGCATGGGGACAGTTCTCATGTTTCTTTCGTTTAGTGAAACGAAGAAAGCAAGAAACCAGTTTTGAAAGTTTTTTGAACAATTAGGATAAATAACTATACAAAAAAAATAAAGCTACATAGTTTGTATATTGGGGTTACCCCACAATCTCTGAGAAGGTGGTGGCACTCATGAGCAAAGGCTATGCAGGTGCAGGATTTGCGTTAATCCTTGTATTGTTTATTTTATTAGTAATCATTGGTACAGCGTACGTTGGTTACTAAGCATTGGTAGAGAGTCAACACTCGTGTGTTGGCTCTTTTCTCTGATTTCCATATATATACGGACAAACTATGCTATCCTTCAAGAAGAGGAAGGGGACAGGTCTATCCCTCTTCCAAATTCGAAAAGTCGATAGAAATTTTGTATAGGTTGATAGAACCAGAATGAGACCGCTATAATGTAGCGAGGTATTAATAAAATTAAAGCAGTTCACTTGAGAACAAGGAAGTTTTCTAAATTTATTTCGTTTAGCGAAACGAAGGAAGCAGCAGAACCGTCCCCACGCTTCTTCATTGTTTACAAAAACAAAATAAAGAGGTAAAATCAGAGAAACTATATATGTCTGTGACGCACTAGGGGTGCATTAGCTGAGAGGCAGGATGAAATACCTGTTAACCCTTAAAACTCGATCTAGGTAATACTAGCGTGAGGAAGTGCATGTGAATTTATTGGATTCCTATCTTTAAAAGACGGTAATTCCAATCGATGATTATTCACTGCATCTTCTTTCGGGAGATGCAGTTTTTTGTTTTGTAAAAGGAGAATTTGCTTTGGGATATCTTCTTCTAACAGTTAGCTGTCTCGTTCCATCGACTTGTTTTGCTCTTATTTTATGAGGGGTGTGTCACTACATATGTTGATAGATTAATCGATAAAAAGAGGAGGAATTTTTTATGCAAGGATTAAGCTGTGGAATAAGTAGAATTGTAGGGTGTCGTTTTTCTATATATCCAATGACTGATAATTTTGTCGAGGTTATTACAACAGCATTAAAGGAAGTGGACAGTTCTAAGGTTTGGTCGGAAACGGATGATGTAAGTACATGTATTCGTGGAAGAAGTGAGCATGTTTTTGATGTGGCAAAAGCAATTTTTGTTCATGCAGCGAAAACAGGGGTTCATGTAGTATTTAATGGAACATTCTCTATTGGTTGTCCTGGAGATACTGCAGGAGATACGTATATGTCTGAAGACGATGTACGCCTTAACGAGGAAAAGGCGAAAGAAGAATCGATAGAAGTGGCAACACAATTTGCTCTCTATCCGATGAATAATCCAGACTACATGCAAGTAATTATCGATCAATGTGCACATGCACAAGAAATTGGAACATTTACAAAAGGAGTACATTATGCCTCCAGGTTAGATGGGGATGTTCATGATGTGTTCTATACATTAGAGCAATCCTTTGTTAATGCAGCAAAAACACATGAGCGTAGCCATGTAACGATGACAGCAGTAATATCAGCGAACAGTCCATCGAAAAAAGATAAATAATCATAATAAAAGGCTGTTTTCGCTAAAGTATGTTGCTTTCGTAAAAATCCCAAAAGCCGGATTTTTACACATAATTACTAAAATTTCACTACTTATTTAGTAAACTAGTGCTCTTTTCTTACTCAATTTATAGGGTGATAATCTTATTTTGAGGGATTTTTTCAATTATTTGAGGTTAAATAGCAACAATGTTTTAGAAAAGAGCCTAATAAAAAGGAGTTTTTATAAATGGAAATGAAATGGAATTTACGTGAAATTGTTTTAATGTCTATTCTTGGAGTTGTTTTCGCTGTTATTTACTTATTGTTTTTCTTATTCGGAACTGCTCTTACGAATGTATTAGCACCATTCGGATTAGGCCCATTTGGTTATGAAGTTATTTTTGGAGTTTGGTTTATTGTTTCGATCATTACCGCATATATCATTCGAAAGCCAGGAGCTGCATTGATTTCTGAGACGATTGCCGGTGGAGTACAAGTGCTTCTTGGCTCACCAGCGGGACCTTTGTTAATTGTCGCAGCATTTCTTCAAGGACTAGGAGCAGAAGCAGCCTTTGCAGCAACAAAATATCGTAATTATTCTACGAAGGTACTTGTCGCTGCCGGAATCGGCGCTGCTGTGTTTAGTTTTGGATGGGGCTTTTACCGATCTGGATTTTTAGCATTAGCTATGCCATTACTAACTTCTATGTTTATTGTTCGTGTTATTAGTGGAGCGGTATTGGCTGGTTTACTAGGAAAATGGATTAGTGAAAGTTAGCTGATACAGGAGTACTTAGAAGTTATGCATTAGGAAAGGAATGGCAAACAAAACGTGAGCAGAAAGCATCATAGTCAAGCTCTCATAAAACTGGATGATTTTTCTTTTGGTTATGAAGCGAACAAGGCACCTTTACTAAAAAACCTCTCATTTACGATTGGTGATGATGAGGCGATTCTCTTAATTGGCCCAAGTGGATCAGGGAAGAGTACATTGGCATTATGTCTAAATAGTCTTTATCCTGATGTAATTGAAGGCTGGACTGAAGGCGAAATTCATTATAAGGGGACACCTTTGCATGAATTTGAAAAAGGAGCCATAAATCAAGAAATTAGTGTCGTGTTTCAAGATCCTGAAAGTCAGTTTTGTATGGTTACGGTAGAAGATGAGCTAGCTTTTACGTTAGAAAATATTAATACACCTCGAGAAGAAATGCAGAAAAAAATTGATGATATATTACAGCTCGTTGGCTTGATTGATGTAAAATATCGTCCGATCCATGAACTGTCTGGTGGTCAAAAACAGAAAGTCGCTCTTGCTTCTGTCCTTTTATTAGAACCGACATTATTAATTTTAGATGAGCCTACAGCTAATTTAGACCCTGCTTCAAGATTTGAATTTACCCAAATCTTGAAGCAGTTAAAAGAAGAGCGTAATTTTGCTTTACTGATAATTGAGCACCATTTGGATGATTGGCTTCCAATGGCAGACAGAGTGCTTGCGATTAACTCAGAAGGCGAGTTAATGGCAGAAGGGACACCTCAAGAAATTTTCTATAATAGAATAAGTCTATTAAAGAACGAGGGTATTCATATTCCGAAGGTTGTAGAAACCGTCATTAGTACATTAGCAACAGACAATGGATCGAGTGCCGTAAAAGACTTACCATTGTCAGAAAAAGATTTAGCAACCTGGCTTCAAAAGATAGGAAAGCCATCAATTTTTATCCAAGAAAAAAAATCTAATTTAGTTCTTGATCAAATTGGTGATAATTTTGACGAAGTTTTATCTCTTTGTAATGTCTCCTTCTCAAGGGGAAAACAGTCGATCCTCACCGATATCAGCCTATCGTTAGCTAGAGGAGAGCTAGTGGCAATTGTCGGCCAAAACGGTGCAGGGAAATCAACATTATTGCAATTAATCGCTGGAATATTAAAAACAAGTCAGGATCACGTTTTCTCCTAAATAAAAAGTATGAATCTTGGTCAGAGAGAGAAATGCGAAAGGAAATGGGATTTGTTTTTCAAAATCCTGAACACCAGTTTATTACTGATACAGTGTACGATGAAGTTGGATTCGGTATGGTGCTGAACAAAACTCCTGAGAATCTACTAAAAGAAAAGGTTAATCAATTACTAGAACGTTTTCATCTCGTAAACCATAAGTGGAGTAATCCTTTTTCTTTGAGTGGCGGGCAAAAACGCCGACTAAGCGTGGCCACGATGTTAGATGAGGTACCGAGTGTATTGCTGTTTGATGAACCGACTTTCGGACAGGATGCAGAAACAACTGAAGAGTTGATGGAAATGATTGAATCGCTACGGAAGAAAGGAACTGCTATCGTTTTTGTTACTCATGATATGGATCTTGTTGATAGTTTCTGTCAAAGAGTATATGTCGTCAATCAAGGTAAGTTATCCTTCCAAGGAACCCCCGAAGAGTTGTGGGAAAAGAAGGAGCTCTTAGTAGAATCCCATTTAAGGTTGCCTTATCGAGTTCGAATGGAAGAAAGATTGCCTAAAGAGAATAAAAGCGGAGTTGAATTCATTCATGATTACGTCTATTAACCCATCGATGAAGGCTTTTACAGTACTTATCCCAGCTATATTGTTAGCGGTGAGCTATGATCCAATTACGCCACTTGTTTATCTTGTTTTTACGATTTTAGTTACCTTCCTCTTTAGTAATGTTTCTATAAAACGATGGTCAAAGATGTTTTTTCCCTTTATTCTGATCGCGCTAAGCTTTTCCTGGATGACGATTTTATATCCGAGTGATACATTTTCAGGTGGAGAGGTGTTATTTTCTTTTTGGCGATTTGAAATTACTTCAACAAGTTTAATGGCGGGGATTTCTTTAGGCTTACGCTCGCTCTCATTTGTTGCCTTGTCGTTATTATTTGTTTTAACAACTGATTCTACGAAGTTTATGCTCAGTTTAATGCAGCAATGTAAGCTTCCTCCTAAATTTACGTACGGTATTTTAGCCGGGTACCGCTTCTTACCAACATTTCGTCATGAGTTTCAAATCTTAAAGCAAGCACACCGTATTCGAGGTGTTGGTAGAGCAAGGGGACTGAAGGGCCGTATTCAAGAATTTCAACGATTTTCTATTCCTTTATTTGCAAATGCGATTCGAAAAGCAGAAAGAGTAGCAATTGCGATGGAATCTAAAGGCTTTACAGGCTCTAAAGAACGGACTCACTATCATGAAATGAAAGTCACAAAACGAGATTGGCTATTTTTAAGTGTATTCTTTACGATGGTTTTTGTTAGTGCTTTTATTTCCTATCAACTCGGCATGTTAAATCTATTAGGTTATCAGTTTTAAAATCACGGGGACGGTTCTCTTGCTTCCTTAGTTTCGCGAAACGAAGGAAGTAAGAGGTTTAAACTGAAATGATAAAACTCAAATAATCTACCAAACTAACCTTCTTAGTGTTAACTAGGAAGGCTATTTTTATTTTGATGTCCTCTTGAAAGCATAGAGACAGTTCTCTTTTTTTCTTTGTTCCTTTAGCAAAGCAAAGGAAGCGGCAGAACCGTCCCCACGCTTCCTTTTCATGAAAAAAAAGGGTTTTTTGTTTCGTATATCGAAGTACTGTAGGAGAATGAAAAAATCGAAGCGCGGGTTCTCTTGCTTCCTTTGTTTAGTGAAACAAGGAAGCAGCAGAACCGTCCCCACGCTTCCTGTAGAGGTGATTAATAATGTTTAAGAAAGATAATATTGTAGAAGACTTTCACGGAACAATGGTTGCAGATCCATACCGTTGGTTAGAGGACCCAACTTCTAATGAGACTATCGAATGGGGCAAAGAAATTGGTAAACAATGTGAAGCTTATTTTTCCAAAAAGTCTTCGCGTGATAAGGATCGTGAAAGATTAACAAGCCTTTGGAATTATCCAAAATACTTTGTACCTAATAAAGTGGAAGATGCGCTATTTTATCAAAAGAATGATGGCCTTAAAAACCAAGCAACTTTATACCGAAAGTTGGGAGAGGTAGAAACGGTTGTGATTGACCCTAATACCCTAAGTGAAGATGGAACTGTCGCAATGACAAATTTTTCAATTAGTGGTAATGGGCAATATTTAGGTTATGCTACTTCAACTCACGGAAGTGACTGGCAAGAAATTAAGGTGAGAGAAATTGCGACTGGTGAAGAACTGGTTGATCATATTCAAAATGTTAAATTCACACCGATTTCGTGGGCACCTGACAATTCTGGCTTTTTTATAGCCGCTTTCCAACACCAGGTACAGTAGCTGCTGAAGATGAAAGTAACTACAACCAAGTTTATTTTCACAAACTTGGAACGGCTCAAGAGGATGACCAACTTATTCATGAACAGCCTGAAGACAAAGAGTTATCGTTTTCACCGTTTGTAACGGATGACGAACAATATGTTTGCTTACATGTTTGGTTTGGGACGGCGACAGAAAATCGTTTCTATGTGAAGGAACTGAACTCTCGTGATGCTTTTGTTCGTTTACTCGACGACCAAGATGCAGAGTATACGTATATTACAAACGAGGGTAGTGTCTTTTATTTTCAGACAGACCTTGATGCCCCACGTGGGAGAGTCATTGCGATTGACTTAGAAAATCCTCAAAGAGAAAACTGGAAAGAAGTTATTGCACAAAAGGATGATGTAATCGAAACAGTGAAACATGTGGACGAGCATTTTATTGTCGTCTATAAACAAGATGCCCATCATCAAATTCATATTTTTCAAGACAATGGCTCTTACAAAAAAGAACTTCAATTATCAATGATTGGATCGTTAACTGAAATCACAGGAAAGAAGACTGGTTCGGACGTATACTTTGGTATGACTTCGTTCTTAAGCCCAACGGTTGTTTATCACTATGATATCAAAACGGATGAGCTTGTGGTATTTTCAGAGACTGAATTAGAAGTTGATATTTCAAACTTTGAAACAAGCCAAGTGTTTTATCCTTCAAAAGATGGAACGATGGTGCCAATGTTTATTACTCATCAAAAAGGGTTACAGTTAAATGGTGAAAACCCTGTCCTCTTATATGGCTATGGTGGCTTTAATATTAGTCTTACCCCTTCCTTTAACCCAGCCATCCTCCGCTGGCTTGAAAAAGGTGGTATTTATGCAGTGGCAAATCTTCGTGGAGGGTCCGAGTATGGCGAAGAATGGCACAAAGCAGGGATGCTTGAGAATAAGCAAAATGTCTTTGATGATTTTATTGCTGCGGGTGAATGGTTAGTAGAAAAAAACTACACAAATACTAGTAAGCTAGCAATAATGGGAGGCTCTAATGGGGGCTTACTCGTTGCCGCTTGTATGGTTCAGCGACCAGATTTATTTGGTTCAGTCATTTGTCGAGTGCCGGTGATTGATATGCTTCGTTATCATAAATTTACAGTTGGCCGTTATTGGATTCCAGAGTATGGGAATGCCGAAAAAGCGGAAGACTTTCCATTTATGTATGCATACTCTCCGTTGCACAATATACAAGAAGGACAAAAGTACCCTCCATTACTGATAGCGACAGCGGAAAGTGATGACCGTGTTGTCCCAGCTCACGCTAAGAAATTCGCGGCTACACTACTAGAGAAAGCTGATAAAGAATCTCTCGTACTTCTTCGTTTAGAAGCGAAAGCGGGACATGGGCTTGGTAAGCCAACATCTAAGCTTATCGACGAATGGGTTGATTTTTACGCATTTTTAGAAAAAGAATTGAAACTGTAAAATTTATAAAAAAGATGAGACCTAACCTTGTTAGGTCTCTTTTTTCCGGTGTCAGACACCCTTCGTGGACAAATTATGCAATTAGTCCGTCTGGTATGTACGTTATTCAATGTAGCATGGGGACGGTTTGATATGCTCCCTTTGTTTAGAGAAACGAAGGGAGCACCAGAACCGTCCCCACGCTTCAAATTAGTAAAATAATGGGGGTAATGGTACATTAATAAATAGTTTAGATAACCTTCTATATTATGAGATGAGGGTTCAAAAACTGTTTGTTTTGGACGGTGTGAACAGTAATTGGAGGTAAAGATATGAATGATCCTATTATAATTGTGGGGGCTGGTTTAAGCGGGCTTCATGCAGCATCTATGCTTTATTCACAGGGCGTCGATTGCAGAGTTCTAGAGGCGCGAGGCCGAATTGGAGGTAGAGTTTTAAGTAGGGCAACCGTGGACAGGCCTGAGCTTGGCAAGTTTGATTTGGGACCAACATGGTTCTGGCCGCAACACGAGCCTGTTATCTCTAGTCTTGTTAGTGAACTGGGCTTACGGACATTGGTACAGCACACCGAAGGAGCAATGCTTTTCGAGCAATCTCAAGATGGGCCGATTCAGCGACATGAGCTACAAGAAGGGGCAGTTGAAAGGTCAGTTCGACTTATTGGTGGTGTTCAGTCCCTCATCGACGCTGTGGAAGCCACTATTCCTCAAGGGATCGTGCAATTAAACACGCACGTAACAGCAATCGGTATGGATAAAGAAGGAACGGTCACTCTAGAAGTAATCCTAGTTGATGGAAAGAAGGAAAGCATTCGCGCAAGAGCCGTTATCTTAGCTTTACCGCCCCGAATCGTGGCGCGTCAGATAGTATTCTCGCCATCTCTTCCTAGCAAGCTAATGACGGACTTGGTAGACAAGCCGACGTGGATGGCGGGACATGCAAAGGCGGTTGCGATTTATGATCGCCCCTTTTGGAGGGAAGAGGGACTTTCCGGCCAGGCAATGAGCTGGCGAGGTCCCTTGCAAGAAATCCATGATGCATCACCCGATACAGGTTGTGGTGCACTCTTTGGTTTCTTTGGACTACCTGTAAAGATGCGCCAAGAATTGGGTGAGGAAAGAGTTCTCAAACTTGTCGTCGACCAGTTGACTCGTTTTTTTGGACCATCCGCTGAAAAACCGATTGCCCTTTTATACAAAGATTGGTCAAATGACTCGAATACTGCTACTAGGGATGACGCCAGACCTAATAGCAATTTTCCAAACTATGGTCCACTAACAAGTGCTGGTGCCTGGGAAAAGAAGGTCATTTTTGCTGGTACAGAAACCTCATCTGATCATGGAGGTCATCTTGAAGGAGCACTTCGGGCAGCAGAGCGTGCGGTTTCTGAAGTTATTGAGTTTTACAAGACACATTAATGATAAGCTAAATCTGAGAATATACCACCCTATAAAAAGCACTTTCCAAAATGGAGGTGCTTTTCCTGTTGAAGGGGTGGAATGAAAGAAGGCAACCAAGATAATCGTTATTGTGAGTTGCGGTAAAATGTTATTTTTTTAACCAGGAAATTAATTTCAATGGGTGATTTTGAACTACCGTCATAATAAAATCCCACAATGGAAATTTGGATGATATAAGCGATTGTTATTGATTGGACAGGTCTTTTTGGTCGAGTCATTTCTTATAAGAATGACGGGAACGTTCCGCCGGTTTCCAGACTAATAAAGTGATTATAATCAATGAATAAGAACTAAATAATTGATTTATAAAATGGATATTTATGTTAATATAAACCGGTGGACGAGTTGTGGAGAAACCTCCTAAATTGTTCGACAATTTTGATAGGAGTGGGCATATTTGAACAAAAACAAACTACATTTGATAATCGCATTAGGAAGTGTCGCTATCTTAACAATAGGTGGTTTAGTGTTTAACCAAATACATAAAAATTATCTAGCAAATCAACTTATCATAGAAAAATGCTTTGATAACTTCGATATTGAAAGTGAAGTAGTGATTAAAAAGGATGGCTTTTGGTCTCCTGTTATTTGTGAAAAAAAGTAGTGTTTTTCAAAAAAGACCTTATAGGAAAGGTCTTTTTGGCAGACTAGTGACTTAAAACTTGTGTTTATTTAAACGGAATTGGTAGAAAGAGAGGGCTAAAATTGAAAGAAAGTAAGAATGGAAAATTATATTTTAATATGGTTTTGGGTTCGATCGGGATAATTCTTGTTTTTATTGGAAGTTTTGAATTTCTTAAAGTAGTTGAAAATCTTAAAGTTTTTTTTCTAATCATGATAGGTATGATTATTTTAGTTCAATATATCTATCAATTAGAGGGAAAAGCTGGACTTAGTAGTAAGACTATTTGGATAAAGTCAGGTATCTTAATAACCTGCATTCTTGGCTTTTTTTATTTTTCGTAATTGGAGGTACCGCTAATATGTTAAATCTTTCAGGAAACGTAAATAATCAAAGTTACATATAAGAATAAGATAATGGTTGTACTGTGAAAGGGACAATGTACCTGTCCCAGTTGCTAAACATAGCTGGTCATCTTTGTATATATTTTTTTGAAAGAGGAGGGTTACGATGAAAACTAATTTACTAGAGCGTATCACAGCTTTGCAAAAAGAAATTGAATTTTCAGGTACGGTTTTGGTCACTGACGATAAGGGAATTTTGGCAGAAGTAAGTTATGGGTATGCTAATCTCTCTGATCAATTAAAAAATAGCATTTCAACTCGCTATGGAATTGCATCGGGATGTAAGCTTTTTACGGGAATTGCAATATGTCAGCTAGTGGAGGAAGGAAAGCTATCCTTCGATTTAAAGTTAAAAGAATGTCTTAATGTTGATTTCCCACACTTTGATGAAGAAATAACGATCCATCATCTATTAACACATACTTCTGGAATACCTGATTACTTTGATGAGGAAGTAATGGATGACTTCGAAGAGTTGTGGATTAAACATCCAATGTATCATATTAGAAGTCTGAGAGACTTTTTGCCGTTAATTCAAGATCAACCGATGAAATTTAAAGTCGGAGAAAGGTTTCACTATAATAATGCCGGTTATATTTTGCTAGGTTTAATTGTTGAACAAGCTAGTAAACTTAACTTTTCTGACTATATTCAAAAACACATTTTCGATAAAGCTGGTATGGGGGAATCCGGATACTTTGAACTAGATGCTCTTCCAGCGAATACCGCACTAGGTTACATTGATCATCCAGATGGAACGTGGAAAACGAATTTTTATTCTTTGCCAGCAAAAGGTGGTTCGGATGGTGGCGCATTTGTATCAGTAAAGGATATGGATAAACTATGGGATGCACTAATGAACAATGTACTTCTAAGCGAAGTAACCACTCAACAGTTGCTCACTTCCCACGTTCGAGTCGATGATGAAAATCAATTTTATGGCTATGGGCTATGGATAAAGAAAAAAGAGGCGAGATACACAAATATCATGTGATGGGTTATGACCCTGGTGTTAGTTTTCATTCTGCCTTTTATCCTGAGAAATCGCATAAAGTAGTTGTGTGTTCAAACAGGTCTGAAGGTGCTTACGGTATAATGAAGGGCATTGAAGATGGTCTAAATGTCATTGGGACTAGTAAGTAATTGACTAATATCTTTGATGTGAGGTAGCTGAATACGGCTATTGGCTGCCATAACGGTTCAAATAAGGGGACACAGGGACAGGTTCACTGTCCCACCCCAACATAGCAAAAATAAAGGATAATCTGTAATTTGATGGGGAAAATACTGAAAAAATATAAGGGTGAAGAAAATGAAAAAGTGTATTTACCTACTTTCGTTTGTCCTAAGTATCGTATTTTCAACAAACATAGATAAAGGTTATGCAATTGTAAATGATAGACCTCGACCTTTTGAAGAAGCCTACATTGAAATTGGCTATAAATCCGTTGAAGAAGCCTTAATTAATTTTGAAAAGCATTTCAATCAAAGATTAGCGTTACCACTCAGAGTACCGCCAATCGTTTTCACCCATAAATTCGGGAGATTTAATGATTTAGAAGGAGCTCTAAACGACAGTTTTGAAGTTGAATACGTAAATGAAAACTCCGGCAAAAACCACTATATGATTAAAGTTAAGCATATTGACCATAAACTTAAAATACCGTCTAAATACGTTTTAAATGACTATACCTTAAAAAACGGGAAAAAAGCACAATTCATTAAAATTTCAACGAATTTCAAGGCCCTTGTTTTTGAACGAGATTGCTGGCAATACACACTAAGCATCGATAGTGGAGTGTCTCAGCAAGTAACTCCTGAAGTGCTTGTCGAGATCGCTAATTCCATTGACTATACAACTACTTCCGAAAAATAAAAATACATTTCCAGTAGCGTTTCTTCAACATTGAAAGAACGCTTATTATTTTTGTACAAATGGATTAAGTGTTAAGATTGAATTAGGCTATTAAACCATAGGCTATATTAGAATAGGGATGAAGGGAGTGACTGTTTTGAACTATATTTTGGATCACGTAGGAATCGCTGTTAGAAGTATTGATGATGCACTCCCCTTCTATATAAATGTATTAAATGGGGTACTAGAGGATCGTTATACAAGTGAAATGCCGGGTGTTGAAGTTCACGTAGCTGTTGTCCGAACTGACGATAAAATAATTGAATTATTGGAACCAACGAACAAGAACTCACCAATTGCTCGCTTCATAAAACAACGTGGAAAAGGGGTGCATCATCTCGCATACCGCGTTGAGGATTTGGATAAAGCGATTCAAGAAGGCAGAAAAAATGGAGTTCGGTTTCTAGACGACACGCTTCGTACCAACACGCGAGGTAGAAGACTTATCTATATTAATCCAGTATCAACAGACGGAACATTAATGGAACTTTGTGAGTATCCAAACTCGGAAAGTCAGGTGTCGGAAAGTCAGGTGTCTGACACCGCTTGTGGACAAAAAAGTGTAAAAATCCACAGGGAATGGACAAACGAGGGCCAGAAACCAAAGCTTGATAAGAGAGATTACAACTCCCTAAAAAGAACCAGACATAGCCATTAACTCGATCACCTCACTCATGTGAATTCTTGGATAGCTTAACAAAAAATATAACTGGGATTATTATACGGTTGCCTCGGTTACCTCTATCTGCCCGCTATGGGACTATTCGCTATGAATCGAGAGAATACAGTAATATGGAAAAGGCTCGGTTCATAAGAATAAGTGGTTAAGTTAAGAAGGAGAAAAGTATAGAATTGTCGAGACCTATTCTGAAGCGAATCGGTCTCTTTTTTAAAAAAACAATAATTTTTATATGATAATCCATTTTATTGAGAATTTGTTGGGAAATTTGTTAGGTAGCTAGATTGTAATTTTATTCAATTAAAGTAATGCAAGGATAAAAACAAACTATTGATGCTGTTGTGGTTCTAGTGTTGGCCGAGACGTTTAGTAAGGAAATGCAAATCGTCGCCAAGCAAATCAAAGTGCTCGACGAACAAAAGGGCGTACCGTATTCAGAAATCTTGATACTCTACCGCGTCAAACGAACTCACAAATTCAACATCATTGATACGATTAAAAGCTCATTAGAAAAGCAAGGCTTACCGTACTATTGGCAAACTGAAAACGAAATGAGCAAACGAAACTTAATCGTGATGACGACACGGTTAAAATTAGCACCATCGACAGCAGCAAAGGCCTCGACTTTCAAGCCGTATTTGTCGTAAACCTAGACAATATGCCTTTCCCTTTAGAAGAAAACAAAGAACGAGAAGTATCACTGCTTTACATTGCCATGACAAGAGCCAATGAGTATTTATGTGTGTCATATACTGGTGCGTCAGAGTTCACCGCTTACTTTGAGAAGATTAAAGAAGATAGAAAGAAAATAGTTGAGGAGAGTAGTGTGCGGAAGAAGGGAGGGTGATAGTTAAAATCCAAGAAGACCTTAAGCAGGATAAGATTATCTAATATAAATCAAATTGACAAAAGTAGTCTATCCTTTATCATTTTGGGTGAAAGTTAGGCTGCTTTTTTACTTTCCTTGATAAGCACTTCACAGTTCATCTTTCTTTCGTTTAGCGAAACGAAAGAAGCAGCAGAACCGTCCCCACGCTTCCTATAAAAATGTGAAGTTTAGGCATAGTACTTCCTTCATTCTTATAAAATGTAATAGCTAAGTGGGAGGGGTTGCAAGATGAAGGTTGATGGAGTCTTTGAAGGTGGTGGAATAAAAGGGATTGCTCATGTAGGTGCCATTTCGGTGGTCGAAGAAGCGGGCTATAAATGGGAGCGTCTAGCTGGTACTTCTGCAGGTTCTATTGTAGCTGCATTGTTAGCAGTTGGTTATAATGCTTCAGAGGTACAGGAGTTAATGTTACAATTCCCGTTTGAAAAAGTTGAACAAAAAGCACTACTTACAAAGGTTCCTATAGCAGGACCAATACTTAATCTATTATTTACTAACGGAATTTATAAGCTTACCTTTTTTGAACAATGGCTAGAGGAAGCCTTGAAACGAAAAGGGAAGAGGACCTTTGGTGATTTGCCAGAGAATAAGCTAAAAATAGTCATAACGGATATTTCGAATAGTAGAATGTCCATTCTCCCCGACGATCTGCCTTTTTACGGAGTAGACCCAAGAACATTTTCCATTGCTCGAGCTGTTAAGATGAGTAGTTCAATTCCTTTCTTTTTTGTTCCTGAAAAATTAAATGGTCATACAATTATTGACGGCGGTGCTCTTAGTAACTACCCGATTTGGATTTATGACTCTCTGGGAGTCCCAAGGTGGCCGACATTTGGCTTCCGCTTATCAGGAGAAATGATACCTACCGATTTGCCCAAGATAAGGGGGCCAGTATCTAAAACAATCGCAATTGTTCGGACAATGCTTGATGCCCATGATAAGCGTTATATTGAAAAAGAGGCTGCCATCCGAACGGTTTTTATTACAGGGATTACCAATGGTGCTACGGATTTTCGTATTTCTCAAAAGGATAAGCTGCAGTTAATCGAAATCGGCAGAAACTCAGCAACGAAATTTTTACAGGAATGGGATTTTCAGAAGTATATTAAGGAATATCGTTCTGAAAAAGTAGCTGAGAATTTGACGTTACCACCAATTAAATCGGAGGTCATAAAAATAAAGACCCGCCTTTAAAGTTACAGGAAAAGACTATAGTAAGAAGGGAGACGTGGGGACAGGTATGATGTCCCTGTTAAACTCATCTTTGTCCAAGAAGTTAAGTGCTAGGCTCCGCTAACGACCAAAAAAGTACTAGTAAATAGCGTGAATTCTTTGTAAAATTTTTTAAACGAGTCCAAAATTCAAAAGGCTGGAGGTGATCCTAAATGGAAAAACAAATCTTTGAACTACTTACAAAGATGAATCGTGAATTTCAAGAAATGAAAACTGATATTCATAATTTAAGGTCTGAAATGCACGGTCGTTTTGACAATGTTGATTCAAAAATAGAAGGCATCGGACTACAGTTTGAATTAACAAATGAATCGCGAATAAATGACGTTGTGTTTATTACTGATAAAGTTAATAAACTTGAAAAAGAAGTTTTTATTATTAAAACAAATAAAAATTAATCGATGGCAGTAGATGTCCTAAAAAGCGTAACGTAAATTCATAGCCACGGAAGTATCTTCTAAATATTTACTCCAAAGAACTCCCCCTTCGAAACCTCATAGATGGAGATAAAAGAATTGATTTTGAAGAAGCAGTCGACCATCTAGTCGACTGTATTTTTATAAAGATAAGAATGTATAAAATTTCAACGTAATAACTGTCTAGCTCCACCGCCCAGCCCCTCGAGGTCAAATGTTCTTCGAGAATAAAAGTGAAAGAGCACACTTTTTTTCTCGAAGAACATTTGCTAGTCGGGGCTTAACAGGGCGCTTGCGCATTTCTTAATTGAAAGGCGCACCTGCTAAATTCCCTTTCCAATTCCTTCTACGATTATTTTCTCAAAACCTTTTTTCTCCCACGAAGTCATCAGTTCCATAATACGAGATAATTCGAGGAGTGACTGCGTAACTAATGATGAGTTAAGAAGCCATGTTGAAGACATACATGCTGAATTTCCGGTGTCAGACACCTTTCGTGGACAAAATATGCAATTAGTCCGTCTGATATGTACTATTTTCAATGAAGCGTCCCCACGATTCAATTCCTTACCATAAACAAAGGTTTTTCTCATTTCTTGTCGAATAATTGATATATACTTCCATTATTAGTTGAAAAAGGGAAGTTGTGACAACTACGGGTAATGGTATCTATAAAGAATACCTAACAAGAAAGGATCTGACGTAAATGAAAATTGAAATGTTAGAATCCCTCATGCTATCTTGGTTGCGACATACCAAGCATTGCCAGTCGGTACAGTTGAATTGGAAGCCGTCAAAGACTTCCTGGCAGTTACATAACAGAATATCCGGTGTCAGACACCCTTCGTGGACAAATTTTGCAATTAGTCCGTCTGGTATGTACGTATTTAAATGAAGCAAGGGAACGGTTTGATATGCTCCCATTGTTTGGCGAAACAAAGGAAGCAACAGAACCGTCCCCGCGCTTCTTATAGTTTAATTTTGGGGGTCATATGAAAAAAATAATAAAAAGTATTAGTATTGCTATCGTGTTATTGATTGCTGTTAGTTATTCAGTAAATGAGTTATCTCAATCAAGAACGTTCCAATTCTTTGGTGGTTTAGTTAATAGTGTCGAAACAAACGAAAAAGTAGTAGCCTTAACATTTGATGATGGTCCAGGGGTAAATACAGATGAAATATTAGATATTTTAAGAAAATATAATGTGAAAGGTACCTTCTACTTAACTGGGTATGAAATCGAGAAACATTTTAACGATGCGATTCAAATTGTGCAAGAAGGACACGAAATTGGAAATCACTCCTATTCGCATCAAAGAATGGTTTTTAAATCTCCATCTTTTATTAAAGATGAAATAGATAAAACGGATGAGTTAATACGACAAATCGGTTATGAGGGAGAGATCACTTTCCGTCCACCTTTCGGAAAAAGGTTAGTTTTGTTACCGTATTATCTATCTAAGGAAGATCGGTATACCATTTACATGAATTTAGAACCTGATTCTTTTCCCGAAATTGCTGCTGATGCAAATGAAATTGTACATCATGTTGTAGAAAATATAAGACCAGGTTCAATTATTTTATTGCATGTCATGTATGAAAGTAGGAGAGAATCACTCCATTCAGTAGAAGGTATTATTACCTCGTTAAAAGAACAAGGATATACATTTGTTACAATTTCGGAATTATTAGAGTATGAAAATCAAGAATGATATTAAAAAATTCTTCAACTAAAAAATGCGATAGCACAATAAGGCTGTCGCTGCCGTTGTGTCGCTAACGAAGCAGAATACTGAAAGAAGAAAATTTACGAAAGAAGGAATTTTTATGTTTATATTGTCATCGTTGGCTTTGTTATTAGTAATTTTTGCATTGTTCAAGTTCTTTTCTGTGAAACGTCCTTTAACTACTACGCTAATTGTTTGTTTAGTATTTTCAACTATATCTACCATTAGTTTGTGGTTTAATTACAAAGCGAGCTTTGGAGAACAAGACGGGATTGCTATTTCAAATAAACTTAGTTATTGGATAATCACAGACAGCGTTCGATGGTCCCAGGAATTATTTATGGATTATTTTATTTATGCGTTGGTTGTTACTATACTTATAGCTGTTCTAATTGTCATTATCTTTTCTGTCAGCAAGCGGACCAGAATAGCCTAAACACTCTTCAACAAACGGTGTGCTTTAGTGGAACAGCCACAGTAACTCCTTTGTTTAAGTATTGAGCAGAATAGTGAAACAAGAGAAAAATTATGTGGGGGAAGAAAAATGAGGAGAAAAAATGAGGAGAATACAGACTTATTCGATAGAGGTTTCTTTGGAAAGCCAGGATGTATGATTATTCTTATTGTTGCTGTTATTGCTTTTTTTACGATTAAGAACCTATTTTAATTTTTTATTAACGGAGGCGATAGTTCAGTAAGTTGTCGTTGCTGTTGTGGTGCTACTGAGCAATTTACTAAATAATTAGATTCATTGGGAGGTAACAATGGAACTTATTATAGCAATATTAGTTGTGTTACATCTGCGGGGGCTCTATATTACATGGGTAAATTAGGTTTCAAGTGGGGCAAAAACATGGATGACGACGAAAGTAAAAGCAAATAACAATTTGTTGAATTTAACGATAGCGATAGCTGAATAAAGGTGATCGCCTTTTTGTCTCGAAGTAATAAGCAGTTTAACAAAATACAAGGGGGTTATTGATGTGGGAAATTCCGATATACTTAATCTTAGCACCTATTTTAACGATCATTATTTCTTTACTCTGTACAATTAGGTTTAAAAAGTATTTTATGCCACCTTTAATCATATTTTTTATTCTTAACATCCCAACAGTAGTGGTTCCATTAGTTTATAACGTGGGTTGGCAAGGTGTTTCGGGTGGGCAATTTTTTATACAGTTATATCGCTTATTATTTCATTAATTTTTTGGAGCTTTAGGAAAAAATACTCTATTCTAAAGTCTGCATAATACATCAAATGAAGCGACTATATACTTCGGAAATGTATGTAACAAAAAATGTTAGATTTTCACTAACTAGCGCGATACTGGAACAAGCTGCAGTGACGTTTTCTTTGTAAGTATTGAAGCAGTTTAATGTTTAATGAATTGGAAGTGTCAAAAGTTCTATGAAAACTAAAGGCTGATGAAACTTTCTACCAATTAATCTGGGGGTAGCTCCCGCCATCGCTCTTGACAAACACGCCAATGGTTTAGAGTGAGGTTTAACAAGGGCGAAGCGGACAAAAGATGGCATGCCAAATAAACCCTTGGTTATTTCCATTTTAAACCATTGGCAAGTTCGGTTTGTCAAGAGTTCGCTTCGCCGCTGGCTAGAAAGGGCTCTGCTAAACAAAAGTTAGGCTCTTTGTTCGCTGATCCAATCCTGGGCTAGACCAATAAGAGTTGTCCATCTAGCAGGCATGTTTGGAAGCTTTTCTAGCTCTGGTATGGTCACAGGCACTTTTCCTTCTAAGGCCGAATGAGGTCTTAGAAAGTTGAAGTAAGCGACAAATAATGTCACGAATGAAACAGAACCATGTTCTGAACCGAATCCATGAGTTGACCGATAGTTCCCTTTAAAGGTTCGATTTAGTCGCTCAATAATTTGTTTGAGAGGTCTGTATTCCTTTGAAACTTCATCTTCGTTCGTCAAGCCAATCACTTGAATGACCTCAAAAGGGATTTGATGCTGGGCAAAGAAATGTTGAGCTAACAAGTAAATTGGATTTCCATCAACCACAAATGTAAGGTTCTCAGGTATTTTCTTAAGCTTTAGTAATACTTCGTCAATCGCTTTTATGGCGGTTGCTGTATCTCGGTTAGGTGACACTGGGTAAGAGAGTATCACTTTCTTTACAGCGTCAAAGAAGAAAAATAGGTAATGCCAACGGCCATTTACACGGATGTACGTTTCGTCCCCACAGAATTGGTCAGAGAGTTCATAAGGATAGTGATCAGTAAAAGGTTTCAACCATAAGGCAACACTATTCTCGTAGTTTAAAATGCTTTGGTGAGAAATAGAAACACCATGGATATCCTTCATTAAAGCAGCTGTTTTGCGAGCTGACAGACCATAATTGACGTGATAAGTAAGGATAAGTCCAAGTGTATATGGAGACACATAAATTCTTGATAGATCAACTCTCGGCCTCTTTGGTGAATGCTTCGCTAACGGTTGAAAATCAATGTGAAATTGGCGGTAAATATAGCGAAGTTTAAAGGCTTGGGGATCTTTCTTGAACCTATTTTTCTCTTTTTGAGTCATCGCATTTCGTTTCTTTTGGTAATAAGAACAAGCATCATTTTTACACTTGTACACATGGAAGTCTTTTCTTTCTTTCACTTTTTCTAGTGTTTTTGAACAGTGAGGGCATTTCAGGATTGTTTCATTTAGATAGCGGTTTTTTTCACTGAAAAGACACGTACACACCTTACATTGATATTGTCCTTTCGCCCCATTATTGGCATACAAGTA
>NZ_JACEHK010000005.1 GCF_025377685.1 Anaerobacillus sp. CMMVII
GAACACCCTTCACTTTTGGCGAAGATGGCTGAATTCAACAAGATGGTACAAGCTTTTGAATCGGATGAAGCAATTGAAAGTTGGAATGAAGCAATTGATCAACTTCATGAAAAAAATTAAAATCTTTATAGCTGAGCTTGAACCACATTCAGATAGAGAAGAAGATATCTTATTTGAAATGATGGTTAAATACGTTGGACGAGAAGGCGGACCATTGCAGTGATGGAGTATGAGCATAATACTGCAAAATTAAACCTAAAAGAATTTATGGAAAAAGTTACTGTAATTAAAGAAGAAAATAAAAATGTCTCTAAAGCTGAAGCTCTAGAAATTTTCCGTCACATAAAGATTGTATATCTAACATTAACCGATCACTTTATGAAAGAAGAAAACATTCTCTTCCCTATGGCTGAGCAAATGTTATCAGATGATGAAAAAGTAGAACTCGCAAGCCAGTTTTCGCAAATGAAATAAGAAATCAGTATTCTTTTTATAAAATAGTAAATGAGGAATTTCGAAGTAAGATGTTGCACTACTAAAACATCCCATTCAAAATTCCTCTTTTTAGTGGAGAATTTGAGTTCCCTGGTCGTCTCCATTTCCTATGTGCCCAATACCTTCTTGGGCAAGTTTCAGCCTAAGTTTTTCATATAAATATAAAACAGTCATTTCAAATTTTTCTTCTGAGCTAAGTTCATGAAATAACTTAGCAAAATCCTCGTTCTTAAAACCATCTAAAACGCCATAAATAATAATTAAAACATCTTCCTCATCACCCGTTAAATGATCCTTATACATCTCATAAACGTCATCAATCAGTTTCATTAGTTCACCTCTTTCTCAGTGACAGCTACATAGCTTTTGTTTTGTAAAATCCTACGAAGTGAGTTCGATGGAATTTTTAGCTTACATACTCTATACTCTAAACTTATTTACAGAATTTATTAGTCAGGAGTAAAATAGTAATATTATGCGTTTGAAAAGGAGACGAGAAAATGTTTTTCCCTATAATAAAAAACCAGCGATCTGAGTTCTTAAAAGGAGTAATAGCTGGCCTTAGTATTGCTCTTGGTTATTTACCTGTCGCCTTAACCTTTGGTTTTATTGCTGAAAGTACGGGCCTATCATTAATTGAAACAATTGGAATGAGTGCGTTTGTATTCGCTGGTGCTGCGCAATATATGTCTTTAAGCTTAATTGCCATCGGCACTGGAGCCCTTGAAATTATTTTTACAACATTCATTATTAATATACGTCATTTATTAATGAGCACCTCTATAAGCGAAAAAGCTGAAAAAGATCATCCTCTTATAAAAGCTTATATGCCTTTGGTATGACAGACGAAGTGTTTGCTGTTACGTCAACTAAGGAAGGAAAGTTAACAAGTTCCTATATATTGGGAGTCGCATTTATCGCTTATTCTAGTTGGGTGGTTAATTCGGGGATAGGATATGTAATCGGAACTTCCTTGCCAGAACTATTACAAAAAAGTATGTCAATCGCTTTGTATGCGTTGTTTATTGCTTTGTTAGTACCATCCCTAAAGAAACATCGTAAAAATTGTTTGGTTAGCCTTTTTCGCCGCAATTTTAATTCTATTTTAACCATATTTATCCCAAGTGGGTGGGCAATTATTATTGCCACTTTGGCCTCCTCTATCATAATCGAAATCATTTATAGTAAAATTGCGAAAAACCTACAACAACTACAGAACAGTATGATAAGGAGTGTGGTTAAGATGTCGAATACAATGTTAATCATACATCATGGGGATGGCTGTTGTAACATATATACCTAGAGTTTTACCTCTAGTAACCATTAACGGTAAAGAAATGCCTCCTAAAGTAAAAGCAATCCTTCAAATGTTCCTTATGCAGCCTTAGGTGCACTCATCTTTCCGGGAATTTTATTTGTTCAGGATAATATCTGGTTTGGAATAATCGGGGGGGTAACCGCATTTGGCGTTGCCATGTTAACTTCAAATTTAATTATTGTCGTACTTAGCGCAATTGCAGTATTAAGTCTATATACTTTTTATTGTAACGAACATCAAGTCGATTTGTTTTACTATACCTTTTAGTATTACAATAGAGAGATGAGATGAAAGAAAAAATACATGTCGTATAAGTGGTGACTTATGAATAAAAAGCAATTAAGGATTAATATCGATTATTTTTTAGAAAACTATTTCCAAAGTCGTATAATTGAACGTGGATTACATTACTTTTATAAGGGAAATGTTACGAAAATGGAATTAGTTAACGATAAGGTTACAGCAACAGTAACCGGAACAACTGACTACGAAGTTGAGGTAAATCTAGAGAATTTATCGCTAAGTCATTGCGACTGTCCTTATGAAGATATGTGCAAAACATCTAGTTGCTGTTTTATTGGAATTAAAAAAATCATTAGAGGATACTCCATCACTTTCGTTAGAAATTGCTGCAGAGTATCCTTACAATGAACCAGCGATCGTGATGGAATATTTGAGAAATGATCTGGATCCTTATGTTAAAGTAATTTACCAACTTCTCTCAAAGAGTGGCCACTTTAGTAATGACCACTCTAGTTTAGTAGTCCAAAGGTTTCACGAAGATCTTACTCTACTTGAGGTATCGGAAACTAACCAACTTCAAATAATGGCCATGACAGTTGTGATGGACGAGCTATATAAAAAAAGCAACAGAATATGAGACTTATCGGTTCCGGCAAAATCGTTTCTTAGCTTTTTCAATGAATTGCTCCACTATGGCTATTTTTCTCTTAAGCAGGAAGTTGATAGACACTCTCAATTCTATACCTGGTATACCGAGTTTCTATTCGAGCAAAGAACCCTTTATGGCAGTGGTTCTCCCTACGATAAACTCCTTGCAACATGGCTACTTTGTGAAGAAAGCCAAGATATCTTAAACAAGCATGCGAAACTACTCTTAAAAGAAGAGGAAAACAATTTATTTATCACTAAGCTTTCTAGTCTTTTATTTCTACAAGCTAACGATGGCGCGCGTTCACTATCATTATTAAAAAACATCAAACCTCAATTACACCATAGTGACCTCATAGATCATTTTTACTAATGGAGCAAAAAAGTGATTATGTAATGATGAAACACTGGTTTGATTTGTTTTTCCCACTTGAAAACCTAAACAAGGGTCTGTTCTTGGTAAACTTTATGAAGACATGTTAATTGAAACGGGTACAGACGAAGAAAAACTTACAATCGTTTGGAAAAATTGGCTTAATCAACCGAGTTTTTTAACCTTTAAATCAAGAATTGGTAAAAGTAACGAAGTGGAAAAGGAAAAAATTTTACACTATATTATTCCTAAATTACAAGCTGATTTATATCGTCCTCAAACAGAAGCAACCTATTATCAGATCATGACAGATCAGGAGCTTTTTGAAGACGCCCTTACAACCTTGATAACTCATAGAAAAGAATCTAATATTATTACACCAGAGATTGAAAAATTATTAAAAGTAGTTATGAAGCAAAAACCTGAATTACTCCTTCCCTTCTTCCATCAGTTAGTGGAAAGACTAGTTCAAAAAAAATCAAGAGTCCATTATGAAGAAGCCGCTCTATACATTAAGCAGTTAAAAAGTATCTACATGAAATTAGATAAGCAGCAAATTTACAACACATATGTTACTGGACTTAAACAAAGATTTAAAACTTACCGTGCGTTTATTCAGGAGCTGAAAAAAATTGATAAATAGTTACAATCCAAACCCGATTATCGTTCATGGTGGAATTTAAAAGGGAAAAATGGATATAGTTTGTTTATTTGGGGTGAGCAAAAAAAACATAAAAAATATGTTGATATTGAGCCATTTAAATATCCCTTTCTTTATTCTCCTTTTGAATTAAAATTATCTTTGTTTCGCAAGCACCAAGCTTCATTTTACGGGACGTTTCTAGATATTAGTGATTGTCATATTCAAGTTCCATTAAACAACCGCTTATTTTATAGTTTGGCTGGCAATGTACCTGTTTACCATGTACCAGCGAACTATGAAAATCATCTCTTTCCTATAAAAGGAATTGATATTGAATTAAATAATATCCACTCTTTTACCGGAACTTTACTAAATTTAACTAACACACCAGAATGGCAACTTGCAGATGATTTCTTATTTGTCCAAGAGCTCTTGATTGCACTCTTAAATGAGATTGGGTTTGGTCAATTAATACCAAACAAAAATGGAGCCTGGGAAATACCTAACTTCCCAGTTTTTGATTGGCAAAACTGTGCACCACCATCGCTTCTTTCATTAATTCCTACAAATTACTCTTTTATGGATAAAGCATTTGAAAAAAATTCACTTGTTGAATTTTGCCAACAATTCGTTACTAGTTATGTCACCAATATTCTCAAAGTAGATGAGGAAGTTGTTGAAGCATTTAACCAGTTAAAACAAAGCCAATCGCCAACTATTAAAAAGCTATTATCTGGTATCGAAAAGGAAGCTCAGGCCTTTGAGTCAACTGCGGAGCATCAACGTTTTTTAGAAAGTATTGGTGCTGTAGAGGTCTCACCATTTAAACTCGGACTCAGAATTGAAGAAAAAAAAGGTTCAGATCTTTGGCAATTAACGTTGTTTATTCAAGATCGTACTGACCAATCGTTGATGATAGATGTTGCAGATCTCTTAATTGGTGATCACCCTTGGCGTGAAAATCCAATTACTTTTTTTAAGGAAGCATTACGAAGAGGCACACAAAGAATTAAAGAATTAAAGCATTTTTCATTATCAACGCCTTCCATCCAAATGTCTGTGGATGGTGCTTACGAATTGATTTTCAAAAATGACACGGCTTTTCAGGAGTTGGGAATTGTAATTCTAGTTCCTAGTTGGTGGCATAAAAAAGAGGATCATTTTGCAGTAACCCTTACGCAAAAAGAAATTTCAGAAACAAGAAGTACTGCTGAGCCTTTATTAAATTGGCAAGCCATTGCAGATTTCGACTACTCTATTTCTGTTGCCGGAATAACCGTAACTGAGCAAGAATTTCACGAGCTTGTGAATCATAAACGACCAATTGTAAAACTTAGAGGTAAGTGGGTTTTTTGGGACATAACTACTGCTGAGCAAATTCACTCCAAGATCCAGGCTTATAAAAACAAAAAAAAGCTTACGTATATGCAAGCTTTTCAACTTAACCTCCAGGAAGAGAGAGGTAAAAACATCCACTGGGAAGCTCAATGGAACAAAAAAATTGGCTCATTGTTAAATGACCTTTCAATACATTCCTGGAAGAAAGCAGGTATTCCTACCACCCTTAATGGATCTCTTAGACCTTATCAACACGATGGTTTTTCATGGTTATTAAATATGAGAAAAATAGGGTTTGGGGCCTGCCTAGCAGATGATATGGGTTTAGGAAAAACAATACAGACGATTACATACCTATTGGCAGTAAAAGAAGCTTATCACCAAAACCTACAACAACCTTTTCTATTGATCTGTCCTACTTCATTAATTGGAAATTGGGAACATGAATTGGGACTTTTTGCACCAACTCTAAATGTATATGTTCATCATGGGCAACACCGCTCAATAGAGGAAGAAATATTACTAGATAACGTCGATATCGTCATCACTTCTTATGCACTTGCTGTCCGTGACGAAAACATTTGGACCTCTAGAATTTGGGAAGCATTAATTTTAGACGAGGCACAACACGTTAAAAATATTGAAACCAAGCAAAGAAGGAGTATTAAAGAAATCGAAGCTGTTCATCGAATCGCACTAACTGGAACACCAATAGAAAATCGCCTAAAAGAACTTTGGTCAATTATTGATATGCTAAATGATCATTTCCTTGGATCATTTCAGCAATTTTCAAAGATTTTTATTAGGGAAATCGAAGGCTCTGAGCAAAACAACGAAAAACTAAACGAATTACGTTCGATGATCTCTCCTTTCTTACTCAGAAGAACAAAGCAAGATAAGGAAATTCATTTACAGCTTCCGGATAAGAAGGAAATTATCCACCGCGTCGGTCTAACTGTAGAGCAAGCCAGTCTATATCAAGCCGTTATTAATGATCTCTTTGATAAAATTGATACTGTTTCAGAAATGGAACGAAGAGCACTAATTTTAAGTAGTTTAACAAAACTAAAACAAATATGTAATCATCCAGTTCACTACTTAAAAGAAAATGGCGCTCTAGATAATCGTTCTGAAAAATGGGAAGAATTGATGCTATTGTCTGAAACTATTGCTTCTAATAATGAAAAGGCCCTTATTTTTACTCAGTACAAAGAAATGGGGTCAATTATTCAAAAAGGGTTAGAGAGTAAATTCAACACAACGATACCCTTTCTACACGGAAGCTTACAGAGACAGAAACGTGAGGAACTTATTTGGGAATTCATGAATACAGATACACCATTTTTTATACTATCTTTAAAAGCAGGTGGAGTTGGCTTAAATTTAACTGCAGCCACACATGTTATTCATTATGATCGATGGTGGAACCCAGCCGTTGAAAATCAAGCAACTGACCGTGCCTACCGTATTGGCCAAACCGAGGATGTAACAGTTCATAAGTTACTTACAAAAGGAACCTTAGAAGAAAAAATACATCTCATGCTTGAAAAGAAACAGGCATTGTCTGATCAAATCTTAAATGCAAATGAGAATAAACTTTCTGAGTTAACTACCAATGAATTAGAGCAATTCTTAAAACTAAGAATATCTAGTCTTTCATAAGAAAAGCGCAAGCAACCACGTCTTCAATAACATGATTGCAAGACATGAAAGGAGCGTATTCGAACTATGTCTGATGAACAACTACCTGAACAGTTTAGGAACTATTGGAAAATATCTTCAAAGCTCCCAGTTTCAGAACCTTCATCAATAGATAAGGATCAACTTAGTAAAGAGTGGATTTCATTTTTGGCAGCGATCGGCAAACAAGTAAAAAAAGATTTACATGAAGAAAAATAGGTGGGCAATTTGCCACACCTATTTTTCAAATTTTACCGATTTTTGAACGGTAAACTGATCACGATCGACACTTTCTCCGTTTATAGACATAATTTGCAGTTCACAAGTAACTGTATAAGTACCTGGAACTGCATCTTCCCAGGTATCCGTCCAAACTAGTTTTTCCTTTGGCTTAATTTCTTTCGATATAATCGCCATTGTAAACATCTTCCCATCACTATACCTGTAGACGATATTTTGATCTTCATCTCTAACCGTAATTTCAAACTGCTGACCTGATGGAAATTGAACGAGTACTTTTTCATCTCCTTCATTAGTAAGTGTTAGTTCAAATTGCATAGTCTCCCCCACTTCCTCAATGTTAAGAGTAGCTTTTAAATCCATTGCCTCATCTCCACTATCATAATCTATGCTTTCTATATTCGTCCCACAACCTGTGCTCAAGAATAAACCTAAAATAGCAATTGAAACTACTTTTAACATTAGCTCCTCCCTTTACCCTACATGAAGACATCCTAGTCAATTTTCTTTTCTAAATAATCCATAAATCCCAGCTGTTTCAATGACATTTGTAAATGCTTTATCATCAACTGAAGCAATTATGTTCTTTAAATGATAAAGTTCATATCTTGTTATGACTATCATAAGCATTTCTTTACTTTCTTTAGAGTAACCGCCTTTCGCTGGAATTCTTGTAATTCCTCTAGTTAGTTGTTCATGAATTGCTTGTTGTAGATCATCAGGTTTATTCGTAACGATCATAGCTGTTAATTTAACATGTCTAGTGTGAATCGCATCAATTATTCTTGAACCAACATATAAGGTAACAAGCGTATATAAAGCTTTCTCCCAATCAAAAATAAGACCAGCTGTTAGTACAATTACCCCATTAATGACAAAGAAATATGTTCCTAAAGGTCGGTCACTATATCTTGCTAGGACTAAAGCAATAATATCAACCCCACCTGTTGAAGAGCCGTATTTTAAAATAACACCAGCACCTATAGCCATAATAACTCCACCAAAAACAGAATTTAATAAAATGTCCTCAGAAATTGAAACGATTGGCAATATTTCTAGAAAAAAGGTGGATATTGCAACGTTAATAAAACTAAATACCGTAAATTTCTTCCCAATTTTCAACCAACCTAAAATTGCTACTGGTATATTCAAAATAAATAGGTATACTCCTGTGGAGATTGGAGTTAATGCCGCTAATATTTGCGCAATTCCAGTAAAACCACTGGCAAAGACATTAGCAGGTATAAGAAAAAAGTTTAACGAAACTGCGAGTAATAATGAACCAAAAATATAGACAATCATATTTTTAAAAGTTTCCAAAACGTTATTTCTCCTTTCATTACGAGTACTATTCCTTAAAGTAAAATGTCCTATAACGATCATACTCAAATTAGGCTTGAGGTTAACTAGTCTTAAGGTATCCAGTTTTAGAAGAATGTACAAATTTTTCTTTGTACATACAACATTTTTGTCGTGGAAATACTAAAAAAAGAATGACTGAAAGGAGTAACTATCATGCCTCATACAAAAGATGATGACAAAAAGAAACAGGATCATAATGCAAAACGACATATGAAAAATGTTATGAAGGAAAAAAACACGGAAGAACGTGGAGAAAGGCAGTATTCTAAGAAGACAGATCACTTATAAATGATGTGGTTTGCATAGGGAAATCAAAAAGGGCTATCTCTCTGTGAGACAGCCCTTTACTTAATGTTATTATTTATATAGTTGCGAAATATCAGTTATGACATTTTCTAAACCTGTCTGGACTTCATCACCCCATGAAAGCATGCCACCATAAAAGTTATGTGCAGTAATACCATGTTCCTTTAAAAAGAGTGCAACATGTTGACTCCTATTCCCACTACGACATACTATAATATATTCTTTATCTGTTCTTAAATCATTAATTACATTTGGGAAATTTGACATTGGAATCAGTGGGATACCTGGAATATGGGATGCATTATACTCCTCTCTTTCTCTTACATCTATTACTACAACCTTTTCTGAGCCAGTTTTCAGAACTTCTTTGAGTTCTTCTTGTTCAATTTGTTTAACCCCATCTTGGATAAAGGCCATTCTTATTTCCTCACTTTCAAAACTATACTATTTCTATTTCATTTACTTTACAAAATAACGAATGCAAATACAAGATTCTTGACTCGTAATTCAAAATCAATGTCCTTCTCTACATTATTACTTATTGTAACTGGTTTAAAACATCATTGTTATTCGCTTATTTATTCCCACTTCAAGCAAAAAAGCCAAGCAAAGGCTTGGCAATGTTTGCAATAAAAGAGTAATTGCAGTTACTAATTATTCTATTTTATTTCTGAGTTTAATTAAGCGATACGTATGACTTACAACTACTTTACAAACTGCGTAGGTTGGTACAGCTAAAAGCATACCGACTATCCCTGCAAATCTACCAGCAACAATTAATAGCAAAATAATTGTAAGCGGATGAACGGCTAGCTTTTTGCCCATGATTTGCGGCGAGATAAAGTTACTCTCAAATTGCTGAACAACCAAGATGACGATTAATACTTTGGCAACCATAAATGGAGAGTGTATTAATGCAACAATTAATGCTGGAACCGTTCCAATCCAAGGCCCCACAAACGGAATTACATTTGTAAACATTGCAATTAAGGCAAGAATAAAGTAATAATCGATACCAATAATTAAAAAGCCTGCGTACATCAGAATACCTACACATAGACTGACAAGAATTTGTCCTTGGATGTATGAGCTTAGTTTTACATCCATATCTCTTAGGATTTTACTTCCTTCGATCCTTTGTTTTTCAGGTAATAATTTCAGTACTTGATTAGGAGCTTTTTCCCCTTCTTTCAACATGTAAAACAAAATAAACGGAATGATAATGAATATAATCACTAGATTTGCCACAAATCCAATTAATCCAGAAATATTTGTACTAATAATATTAAAGGCTTGGTTAATATATTGGGTCATATTTTCAGAAATTTTATTTAAGGATAAGGTTTCAGCCGCCTGATATCGATTAAACCACTCATTATCTTGAAGTTGGATAAAAATTGCCCGGATTTCACTTATTAGATACGGAAAGTTATTAACCAAACTATTCACCTGTCTTTGTAAGACTGGTCCAACTAACAGTACAAGTAGAGTTAGTAACCCGATTACCGATAAGTAAATTAAGATAATTGCAACTGTCTTGGGGACTTTTTGCTTGTCTAAATAGTTGACAATCGGTCGAAATAAATAATAAAGTACTCCCGCTAATAAAAAGGGGAAAAATAAAGTTTCTACAAACACAACTATTGGTCGAAAAATAAATTGAACTAATGTACCCAAATATAAAATAAGAAACAACATAATGACAGCTAGTCCATATCTAAACCATTTATACTGTGACAACACCTACACCTACCTCTTCGTCTACAAAAATCAATTAAGTTATATCTAAATATATCACATTTCACTGGGATTTTTTACAATATGTATAAATTTTTCATGTAAATGAATTTTAACTAATTATTTTCGCTACTGAATTGATATAGCTCGTTTAAGGTAATTACGAAATTCACTCATGTAAAGCAAAAGCGAGGATGACCTTTTGCCATCCTCGCCAAGTTTTACTGTTTTTGGTAAATTACCTTTTTACATGTTTGTCGCTTAACCAATTTATGTGGAATAATAACGTTTTGGGGCTCTAGCTCTGGTTGCTTTATCTTTTCGATCACTAAATTTGTTGCCTCAAAACCTAAGCCGAAAATGTTAATATCTACGGTCGACATCGGTGGTGAAGAAAGTTCTGAAATTAACACATTGTTAAAGCTAATAATAGAAATGTCTTCTGGAACACGGATGCCCATTTCACTAAGCATTCTCATAACACCAAAGGTCATGATGTCATCAGAAACAACTAGCGCAGATGGTGGCTGATTTAAACTCATTAGCTCAATAATCGCATCCTGACCACCTTCTTGTAACTCCTGATGGAAGACAACATATTCAGGTTTGATAGGAAGGTTAGCATTTTCTAACGCCTGTTCGTATCCTTTTTTATGGTCCACCGTAACAACAAAATCAAGCTCTCCTCCAATAAACGCAATGTGCTGATGACCTAGTAAGATAAGATATTCCGTAACCGTTTTGGCTGCTTTATAATTATCGTTATTTACATATGTGACATCTTGGAAATGTTCTCCATATGGTCGCCCAATTAATACGAATGGGAAATTTTGTAGTTGTAAATAAGGCATGATACGATCATTAATTCTCGAATACAATAAGATGATCCCATCTACTCTTCCTCCTTGAACCATATGAACAACTTCTTCAAAGATTTCATCTTCTGTTTGCCCCGTTGATAAATAAAGTCCAAAGCCTTCTTGATGGGCTTTTGTACTAATCCCTCGCATAACCTCAGGGAAAAAGGGATTTTGAAACGCCTTGTTCGCTGAGCTAGGCATTACAATTCCGATTGTATTTGTACTTTTATTGGCTAAACTTCTTGCATTAAAGTTTGGATGATAGCCTAACTTCTCCATTGCCTCCCGCACTTTATCTTTTGTTTTTTGGCTAATTCTCGGACTATTAGCAATTACTCGAGACACGGTGGAAGGCGCAACATTTGCTAACTTTGCAACATCCTTAATTGTTACCGCCATAGCTCCTCCTCATTTCTTGCATACATTTTCGCTTATTTTTAGTTTAGCTATTTACCTACAGGTTAACAATGTATTTTTTTACCTTAGAGTAGTTATTGTTAATTTATTTGTCGCATGATCATATTTTTTATCAACTGCGTAAACTTCTTCCCCATTAATGCTAACTACGACATCTTCGCTACAAGCATGTATAACGAACGTTTCTTTTGTCCATGTAGGATCATAACTACCATTTGACTCTCTTACTGAAATAGAAATTGTTCCTTGCTCCTTCTCACAAACGATTTCTTGTTCAAACGTTTCTCCATTTTCATAACCAAATGTTTGACCATCATCTTCATACAGTCGGTAGCTTGCATATTTATCTTTACCAAGATAAATATGATAAGTTAATTCATCCTCCGGAGTGGCTGTCGATTGTTTTACCGTTCCATGAGGGATAATTGATCCTTCTTTAATAAATATTGGTAATATATCGATTGGGGCTTCAACCAAGTGGTGAGTATTTCCTTCTAAAATTTCATCTGTCCAGTAATTAATCCATCTACCTTCAGGTAAGTACACAACTCTGTGCTTTGTGGTTGGCGTTAATATTGGCGCTACAATGACATTCTCCCCTATCATAAACTGATCAGATAAGTTAAACGTATTTACGTCAGTTGGATATTCTAAGACTAGTGGTCTCATGACAGGGACACCTGTTTTATGGGCTTCCTGGAATAACGTATAAAGGTGTGGCAACCAAACATAGCGTTGTTCTATATATTTTTTCGTTAAGACTTCTACATCTTCCCCAAATGACCATGGTTCTTGTCTGACCGTATTAATGGCACTATGATTACGGAAATATGGTGTGAATGTTCCAAATTGAGTCCAACGAATCAACAATTCCCCAGATGTATCATGAGCAAATCCTCCAACATCAGGTCCACAAAATGCAACACCTGACATTCCTAAATTCATACACATAGGTAAGGCAAGCTGAAGATGCTCCCAAAAGCTACGGTTATCGCCTGTCCAAACGGATGCATAGCGCTGTACACCTGCATAACCCGCTCTCGTTAATAAAAATGTCCTTTTTCCATTAAGCTGTTTCTTCATTCCCTCATAGGTTGCTTCACCCATTAACAAGCCATAGACATTATGCAATTCACGATGGGTTTTTGGATCTCCATCATTTTCATGCATAACCTTAATATCCATTGTTTTTGTTTCATTAAATATCGCAGGCTCATTCATGTCATTCCAAATTCCTGCTATGCCCAAATCAGTGTAAAATTTATGCTTTTGTCCCCACCAATTACGGACTTTTGAATTTGTAAAATCTGGGAAAGCGCTATTTCCAGGCCAAACATCACCAAAGTAAATATTACCTTCAAGATATTTGCAAAAGTAATTCTCTCGAACACCTTCTTGATAAATAGGATACTCTGGGTCTTCTTTCACTCCTGGGTCTACGATTGGAACAATTTTTATACCTACCTTATTTAAGTCCTCAACTAATGATTTCGCGGTTGGAAAACGGTCTTGATCAAAAGTAAATACACGGTATTCGTTCATATAATGAATGTCTAAATAAATTGCATCAACTGGAATTTTCTTTTCGAGAAAGTTATTTACCAATGTTCTTACTTCTTCTTCAGTTTCATAACTATAACGGGACTGATGGTATCCAAGAGCCCACTTAGGTGGTATCGGCATTGTTCCTGTTAGTTTCGTATACTGGTTAAGGACTTCTTTTATAGTTGGACCTCTAAATACATAATAATCAAGTTGTCCACCTTCTGCTTTAAAAGAATACGTATCCTTCTCTGATTTCAAATCAAAGTGAGTTCTCCATGTATTATCAAAAAAGATTCCATGGGCCAATCCTTCCCTTAGTGTAATAAAAAACGGGATCGATTGATAAAGCGCATCTGTCTCTGGATTATGCGGAGCATACACATCTGTATTCCACATCTCCATTTTTTCACCACGTTTATTGAGAAAACCAGTTTTTTCACCAAATCCATAGAAATGATCATACTCGTCCATCTTCTTAAAACAAATGACTTCCCCATTTTCATTTGAAGCCATCCCATTTTTACCTTCTTCAACAATGGCTCTCCCATCATTGTCATTGATGGAAATACGGAAAGGTTTTTTTGTCACTATAACATTAAGATCATTCGTTTTAATCTGAACGTCGTTTTCATTTTCATTAATATTTGGGATAATTCCTTCTCGGTTTCCAATTATTGCGAAGCTCGTTTTTAACGACGGTTGTTGTTTCTGGTTCATTGTAACTCTAACAGTATGATTGTTATAAAAAATAACACTGACAAAACCATTTTCAGTTTTAAAAGAAACAACATCTTCCTCAACTGTATACGAAGTAAATGCCCCAATATCCTTAAAATTCTCTCCTATTGATTGCTTCTTTGTGCCCGGGTGTATTGCAAAGCTGGTATCTTGCATTGTTGTTTTCCTCCTAAAACAATATCGAATCATATAATTAGTTTTTGATAAGCAAAGAAAAAGATACGGAGTAAGGAAAAATCTTACGAGACTCCTTAGCCGTACCTTTTTAGTCCACGAGTGGATTGATTTATCCTTTTGTTGCTCCTGAAGTTAAACCAGAAATTAAATAACGTTGTAACATTAAGAAAATCAGTGCAATTGGAATTGCTACAAGCATCGCTCCAGCTGCAAATCTTGTAAAGTTGTTATCGAAGCGATCATTTACAAAGTTAAACAACCCTAATGCTAGCGTAAACTTTTCAGGACTTCTAAGGATAATTCTCGGTAGAATAAAGTCCATAAATGGTGCCATAAAATTAAATAATGCTACAACCGCTAAGATCGGCTTTGCAAGTGGGAGCATAATTTGGAAAAAGATTCTGAAATGCCCTGCACCATCAATTTTCGCACTTTCGTCTAGCTCTCTTGGAATTGTATCAAAATAACCTTTAACTAGAAACGCGTTCATTGGAATTGATCCACCAACGTAAATTAAGATTAAACCAAGTAAATTGTCAAGTAAACCGACGATACTTAGAATGATGTATAAGGCAACCATCGCCATTAAACCTGGAAACATCTGTAGCAGTAAAAATGCATATAAACCATTTTTACGGCCCACAAAACGATATCTTGAAAAAGCATATGCAACAAGGGATACAAAGAATGTTGAAGCAAGAGACGTTGCAAATGCTACAATCAATGTATTTTTATACCAAATAAGATAATTACTTCTTGGATCTGTGAATAACCACTTATAATGTACAAATGACCAATTCTCTGGAATCATCTTTGCACCATACAAACTCGTACCAGGGTTTAACGAAAGCCCAAATGCCCATAGCAGGGGATAGAAAATAACTACAAACATTGCTGCGATAATCACATAGATTACAGATAGTTCTAAGATATTTTTTGTCTTTTTTGTCATAGCCATTAGTAATTACCCTCCTCTTTAAAGGACTTGGTTCTTCTGAATTGGAAGAAGGCAAATGTTGCAACAATTAAACCTAGGATAATTGAGATTGCAGCAGCCATATTAAAGTTGCTCGTTTCAAATGTTAATTTGTAAACCCACGAAATCAAAATGTCTGTTCCACCGGCGTTTTGGTTTCGTACTGCAGGGCCACCCTGGTTAAATAGGTAAATAATATTGAAATTATTGAAGTTACCAGCGTATTGCATAATCAGTAGTGGTGCCGTAGCAAACATTAAATGTGGGAACGTTATATTGCTGAATTTCTGCCAACGGTTTGCTCCATCGATATCAGCTGCTTCGTACCAGTCAGAAGAGATACTTTGGAGTACCCCAGTAAATAAAGCAAACACAAAAGGGAAACCTAACCAAGTTTGGATACCAATTAAAGCCGTTTTCGTCCAAAATGGATCTGTTAACCAAGGTATGCCTGTACCGAGTAATGGAATGATTATTTCTTTGTTAATTGCCCCGAAGTTATCATTAAATAAAGCTGTAAAAATGATAATCGTAACAAAAGCTGGTACTGCCCAAGGCAAAATCAATACTGTACGAATAAGTCGTTTGAACTTCACTCTAGGATCATTGACTAATATCGCTAAGAACATCGCTAAAGCAATTTGTAATGTTGTTGCAATAGCCGTCCAAATAACTGTCCATGAAAGTACTGTAAAGAATGTTTTGCGCCAAATTGGCATTGTTATTAAAGCAGTAAAGTTATCAAACCCTACCCAACTTAACAAGTTCTTAGGTGGTGAATTGTAGAGACTATAGTTTGTAAAGGCAATAAACACCATGTATAGTAACGGGAAAATAACCACGAAAACTAATAAGAACAAACCAGGTCCTACAAGTAAATAAGGAAACCCTTTATCCCATGCGTCACGAAATGCTTCTCTCACTGAAGGAATTGTCCAACCTTCTTGTATTCTCTTTGCGTCCTTACGAGCGTCAATGATATTAATAACATAGAACGTTAATGCAAAGGCTGTCAAAATAAGTGATATGATGCCTTGACTTAATAGAACCCTTGAATCATCTATACGAGGAGTTTCCCCTAATGTATATAATCCCCAATAACCGAGTGTTAAAAAGTCATAAAAGGCAATGATGAAAGCAGCAAAGAGAATAAAAAGGATTGAACCTTTAATGTATCTTCGGTTATATAGCTGGCCTATTCCAGGTATTATTGATAACAGGGTAGCTAAAGTCGGGTTATGACTTTTAGACTTATTATTTGTATGGTTTTGCTGTGCGTTTTTTGACGACATGTCAGCTTCCTCCTGCTTGAATAAGTGAGGCGAAAAAGGTTTCCCTTTCCCGCCTTTAAAATTGATTAGTTACCAGCAGTTAGTGCAATTTGTTCACTAATTTGTTCTACTGCTTCTTCTAAAACTTCAGCCACATCATCACCATTTGAAATGAAGTTTAGGGCATCCGCCATTGGTTCCCAAACTTGAGACATTTCTGGTACGTTTGGCATTGGCTCAGCAAATTCTGCTTGTGCTAAAATACCATTTCTTAATTCGTCATCGATTGTTACGTCTGTACGAGCAGGGATCTCACCAGCTACGTTAAAGTAATGTTCACCATTTGTAGCGTTTGTGATAAATAACGCTAAATCAGTTGCCCAATATTTGTTTTCACTGTATTCAGAAACGAACCAACCTTTAACTCCTGAGAATGAGTTTAGGTTCTTACCATCGATAGTTGGTAATGTAGTAACCTTTAATTTGTCTCCTAAATCAGCAACATAGTCAGGAATACTCCAAGGACCAGTAACAACAGCTCCTACTTTCCCTTCACGGAATAAACCATTCATAACGTCTCCAGTAATTCCTTGTGGAATAAGTCCATCTGTAAACCAAGATTGAATTAATTCTCCACCTTTAACTGCACCAGCATTTCCTAAACCGATATCTTCGATGTTGTATCCACCTTCTGCATCACGACCAAATACGTATCCGCCAGGACCAGCTAAGAATGGGTATGTGAAATAAAAGTTTGTTGCTTCCATTAAGAAACCATATTCATTATTTGCTGCATTTGTTAATTCTTTAGCAATTGCAAGAAGATCATCCATTGTTTCTGGAGCTTCTGGGATTAAATCAGTATTGTAGAATAAACCGTAAGTTTCAATTACAGCAGGAATACCGAATTGAATTCCTTCATAGCTAAGTGCTTGAAGTGCTCCTTCAGGGTACCCAGCTAATTGCTCTTCAGTAACTTCTAACTCAGCCGCAAGACCTTGTAAGAAAATTGATCCTACTCTGTCATGTGGATGGAAGAAAATATCTGGACCTTTTCCAGCAGGACCATCTAATGAAAGTGCATCCACTTGATCTAACATAGAGAAAGGAGTGATATTAACCTTAATTCCTCTTTCAGCTTCATATCTAGAAGCAATTTCTTCATAAGCATCTAATTGACTTTCTTCATCATTAACCCACATTGTTAAGCTTTCTGGTTTTGCAGGTTCGCCAGTAGCAGGTTCTTCTGCTGGTGTTTCATCAGTTGCTGGTGTTTCTGGAGTAGGCTCTTTTGTTTCGTCCTTGCCTCCACACGCTGCTAGTGCTAAAGCTAGCATTAACATTAGTACTAGTGTAAGTAATGTTGACTTTTTAAACATTTTCTTTTTCCCCCTTTAATTTTGTAAGGATTTTTAAGTATGTGAAATGAACGTCTTACTAAATTTAATGCCATTCCTAACGGTTCACCTCTAAGCATCAGCCTAAGATTAATTTACATCAAAATAAATTTCCTATACTAACAATAAAGGCAAATCTCATTTTTTATGACCCGTTCCATCAATTATGTAAGGCGTTTCATTTTACAACAAAAACTATAAAGATTTCTACAAAGACAAACGGTTGCGCAAACTTCAAAAAGAAAAGCAAGCTACTCAAAAACTAAATGAAATCGCTTGCATCGTTTATCTTTAACTTTATTATACTATGTCGAAAAGAGAATACAAGTATTTTTTCTTAACAAAATTATTTTTTTACTCTTGGATGTATGGTTCATTCTTAAGTAATGCAATCGTAAGCATTAATTCATTGGCTGTTGTTTGAAGGCGTTGTACTAGGAGATCCATTTCATTCGTATTCAAGTCTTGAATAGCGATATCTTGCAAAATTATTTTTGTTTGACTCGATAAAATAGAAGTAGTTTCTGCTAATTCGTTAATGGAATGAGCCACTTCAATAATCCCACTAGAAATACCTTCCATGGCGCTCGTGATGTCAGCTGTTTGTTTATTCAAATTTCGAGTATTCGATGAGATATCATCAAAAGTAACTGTTATTGAGTTCGCAGCCGTCTCAGCTTGAGAAAAAAGGTCTTGAAATGCCTGAAATTTATCAACTACATTCCTTGTATCTGATTGAATTAATAAAATTACATTTTTTGTTTTTTGAGAAAACTCATTCGTTTGTGTAGAAAGTTTACGAATTTCCTCTGCTACAACAGCAAACCCTTTTCCCTTTTCACCTGCACGAGCGGCCTCAATTGAAGCATTAAGAGCTAGCAAATTGGTTTGCCTCGTAATTTCATCTATACCAGACAAGAACTTAGTTACATGGTCTATTCTATCTACAACTGTATGAACAACTGGAATTAAAGAATTCACTTCAACAGAAACTTCATTGACTGATTGATTCAGTTGGGTGACTATTTCCCTACCTGAAATCGCGTCGTTATTCATTTGTTTCATATTTATTTGGATAATTTCTGCAGCGGCAGTTATTTCCTCAGAACTTGCCGAAACTTCCTGAGTAACAGAAGATATAGAATTGGTATGATCAACCTGTGCAGATACTTGAAAATGAATATCCCCAATCAAACGCTTAATATTTGTAGTTGCGTTAACATTTTCCTTCGAATATCCTAGTATCTCATTTGTTGATGTATAAACTTTATCCGCAATTTCTGCGTTCTTTTCAATGATATTATCAATATTTACACCAAATTCCCCTAAAGCAAAGTCTATATCAGCAAATTCATCTTTTCGTTTCAACTTCTTTGAGTATAAGTATTCTCCCCGCTTAAATGCGTCAATTTTCTGAACAACCATCTTTACTCCACTATTCATGTTTCTTCCAAATAAAATGACAATAAAAATAGAAAAGACAATCGTAATCAGATTATTAGTTACTAACGTTTTATTGCTCTGTTCTATTGTTTCAAATAGTTCTTTTTCAGAAGCATGTTTCTGTCGATGAAAGTACGCGATAATTCGTTCGTTAACTACTGCGGTCGTTTGTTCGTTTCTTGATACGACAGGCGATATCCTATTTTTTATTCTATCAATTTCATCTCCAACAAACATTTTTGAAAAATAAGTATCTGCAATATCGTTATAGGAAACGAGAGCTTCCTCTAAACGAATAGAATAATTAGTTAACTCCTCTTCTTCTAAAAAAAACGGCAAGATTTTGGCATATTGCTCATTGGCTTCTTCTAGGCTTTTGTTTAGGGTATCAATATTTGCTTTCGAATATCCTGTCGTGATAAGTTGGTAGTTTGTTATAGCTATTGAACCCATTAAATTTATGTATCGGTTATACTCTTCTTGGACAGCATCAACTTCCATCAAATTATGAAACTGAGAAGAAACCTTTTCATTATAGAAATAAATAAAACCACCTGAACCGACAATCACAAAGATTAATAGAATAATTAACAAAAACAGCTTATGTATTACTTTAACTTTTCTTCGTGTTTCTTTCATTTTTCATGGCCCCCATTTCATCGATGCGCAAACGATTGCTCTAAACTCTAAAAAAAACCTTTAACCATATTTTACTTTATATATAGAAGTTATTCCATTGTTTTTTGTAAACGCTTTATCCTAAGATCCTAACATCTTGTAAGCTTAAGAGTTAAAGGCTCTATTATTTAGTTCTTTTGAAATCATGAAAGCATTTAAGAAATAGCCTATTTTCGTAGTAAATTATGTTGCTTTTGGTCGTCTTTTGAGAATAAATAAGCTTTTAGGGACAAATTCTTTTGTCCTAATGGCTTATTTTTTCTCAAAAGCTTCACGCAAAGCGTGAAGTACCAAGCATTCGCTTGGTTACGGCCTAAAAGCTAATAGCAACGAGAATTTAGAAAAGAATGAAGAAATAAAACGGTTAGCTAATATGACATTTTCTATCTACTCTCCCATACAACGTATTCATTTATTTTCCTTCGCGTTTCGCTATTCGCCGAAATTCTATTGGAGTGATTCCCTCTATTTTTTTAAATAATCTTGAAAAGTAGGTAAAGTCATTGATACCTACTTTTTTAGAAATCGTTTCTAACTTTTCATTTGTTGTTGTTAATAATTCCTTCGCCAATGACAGTCGAAAAGAAGTTAGATATTGCATTGGTGTTATCCCTATCGTTTTTTGCATACAACGAGTTATATAATCGGGGTGAAACAAAAGCTCCTTTGCTATATGACTCATTTTTAAGGTAGCTTCCTTATAGTTCTCTTGAATGTAGGTAATCGTTTGTTTTGTTACTTGATCAGCACTTGTCGGGATTCGAATTGCGTCTGATTGTAATTGAATGATTAACTCTTGAAAGATAATTTGTTCCTTTAATCTCTTTTCAGGAGCATTCGTTTCATTTGTCGAAAATAACCTATCGAGTTCATGATAAATAAATTCCTGATTTCCAATTTTCCCATAGCGGGGAATGTGGAAGACATGCTTTGCAGCTTCTGTATAAGTTCTCTCTTGCTTTAAAATCATCCCCCAATTAATCTCAAGGTAATTTTTTAACTCATAGGGTACTTCAAGTTGAAAATGAAGCCAATAATACACAGTATCTGTTTCACATGCTTTATAACTAAAATGTTCAAAACCTGGCACAAGAATTAAATACTCCCCTTGTTTTATATCGTATAACACACCATTCTCATCCATATGAATGATCCCTTCTTTAACAAATAAAATATCAAAAACAGAAAATACCCTTTTAATATGCTTTGTTCCTTTTGGAAAAAAATCTATTCGACCAGTTATATATGTAGGGAAAGGTGGCACCTGAAATGATAGCGTATTCAAAAAAAATCCACTCCTATAATGTCGTAAATGTCCAATTATTATCGTTTTATGTCTTTAAATTAAACACAAAAACCATTACACTAAGAATACTGTAAAATTCGTTTTTGTCCAATGTTTCTGCATAATATTGGAAAAATGAGGTGGGGAATAGATGAAAAATATAAAAAACACAAAAAATCATAAAGCAGCAAAGTTAACATTATTTGCATTAACATGGCCTATCCTTATTGAAATATTTTTGCATATGTTAATGGGTAATGCCGATACTCTTATGTTAAGTCAATATGATGATAATGCGGTTGCTTCTGTAGGAGTATCAAATCAGCTTATTAATGTCATTATTGTAATGTTCGGATTTATTGCAACTGGAACAAGCATCCTAATTGCTCAGTATATTGGTGCAAAACAAGAACAAGATGCGAATAAAATTGCGGTTGTTTCAATTATAGGAAATTTAGTTTTCGGAGTACTATTGAGTCTCATTCTCTTCATTTTTGCTCCTTCTATCCTTAAAGCAATGAATTTACCGCCTGAATTAATGGATTCATCATTAGTATATCTTCGTATAGTAGGTGGTTTTGCATTTATCCAAGCATTAATCATGACAATTGCAGCCATTATACGTAGTCATGGTTTTACCAAAGATGCGATGTACGTAACTGTTGGGATGAACTTAATCAATGTGATTGGTAACTACTTTTTTATCTTTGGTCCTTTTGGCTTCCCAGTTTTAGGAGTAACCGGTGTAGCTATCTCTACAACAATAAGCCGTTTCATCGGGCTTATTGCAATGTTTTTCATATTACGCTACCGCATAAAGGGTAGTTTACCGTATTCGTTTCTACTTAAAGGTCTTCCAAAAAATGAATTAAAAAAACTTTTAAAAATTGGTGTTCCTTCTGCTGGAGAACATCTATCCTATAATACCTCTCAAATAGCAATTACCTATTTCATTGCTTCTATGGGAACAATCGCCTTAACGACAAAGGTGTATACACAAAATATTATGATGTTTATCTTATTATTCTCCATAGCTATTGGCCAAGGTACGCAAATATTAATTGGCCATTATGTAGGTGCCCAAAAACTTGAAGAGGCCTATCAGCGGTGCTTAAAGAGCTTAAAAATTGCCATTTACGTTTCATTAGGTATGGCCGTTATATTTAGTTTTTTTAGTAGACCTTTTTTAAGTCTATTTACCGATAATCCTGATATTATAACTCTTGGTACCACATTAATTTTATTAACAATCATCCTCGAACCAGGAAGAGCTTTCAACCTTGTCGTCATAAACTGCCTACGTGCAGCAGGAGATGTTAAATTTCCTGTGTATATTGGGATATTATCCATGTGGGGAGTTGCAGTTACATTATCATACCTTCTAGGGATCGTTTTTGGTCTTGGACTAATTGGGGTTTGGATAGCATTTATTGTTGATGAATGGCTTCGAGGCTTGTTAATGCTTAGAAGGTGGAAATCAAGAAAATGGATTCAAATGACCTTAGTTGAAAAAAAGCCTGAAGCTTCCTAAATCTATAAAACTTTTAGGTCGTGTTTGGAGAGACTTTTCTTTCCAAACACGATCTTTTTTTATGATTGTAAATCTTCAAGCAAAGCTGAGGCAACCCGTTTTGGTTAATTTTAAATTTAGGAGAATTAACAATTATAGAAACAGTACTTTTAAGACAAAAAAAATGTCCCCATTATTTACATATGAGGACATTTACTTCCTACTACCTATTTTATAAGTCATTCATCCAGTTCATTTGTAGTTCTTCAACATCATCATCATATCCATTCATTGGAAGCCCTTCTTGTTGCATCATTCCTGGTTGCATCCCCATCTGTTGTGGTGGCATCATTCCTGGTTGCATCCCCATCTGTTGTGGTGGCATCATTCCTGGTTGCATCCCCATCTGCTGTGGTGGCATCATTCCTGGTTGCATTCCCATCTGCTGTGGTGGCATCATTCCTGGTTGCATTCCCATCTGCTGTGGTGGCATCATTCCTGGTTGCATCCCCATCTGCTGTGGTGGCATCATTCCTGGTTGCATTCCCATCTGTTGTGGCATCATTCCCGGTTGCATTCCCATCTGCTGTGGCATCATTCCTGGTTGCATTCCCATGTGTTGTGGCATCATTCCCGGTTGCATTCCCATCTGCTGTGGCATCATTCCTGGTTGCATTCCCATGTGTTGTGGCATCATTCCTGGTTGCATTCCCATGTGTTGTGGTGGCATCATTCCTGGTTGCATTCCATAAGGCAATTTGCTTATTGCTGTTACATCCGCAAGACATTCGTTTACCCCTTCCTCTTCTTAAACTAGGTACTTGTTTAATTGACACTATCAATCTTATGAAATGGGAGGATGTCCCGTGATAAAAAAGTAGATGTTTTTTGGGGATTCATCTAAATTAGGCAGACAACTATACTTTTCTTTGTAGTCAAGAAGAGCCTAACAATAAACTCAAACTGTCTTAGCTTAGATAAATATTATTTTAAATCTGATAGAACTGGCTTTTTACAAATTGTTTAGCCAAACTAATAGCAGAAAATTTATCATAAGAAACACCTTTACGAATATTTTTACATATAGTGCCATAGAACAAGATGAAATGAGTGGTTACAAATGGGGGCAATTAATCCTTATGAGTATATTTCTCGTGACGGCACTAGGATTTTACTAAGATCTGCAAATCCAATTGATGCAAAAGCAGTAAACCAACTGAGCTTTAATGTTATTAGTGAAAATAACACATTAGTTACTAGTGTTGAGGAATTTGCAATTACCGATGAGCAACAACGAGATTTTATTCAAATATATCATCAAGATCCAGGTAATTTGATGATTGTTGCTGAGCATCAGAGAACTATTATTGGTATTTTAACTTTTCAGAGAGGCTTTTTCTTAAAGTATGCACATCATGGGACGGTCGGAATGATCGTTGATAAAAACTGGAGAGGCAAAGGGATTGGAAAAGCCTTACTAGCAACATTAATACAATGGGCTGAATACAACCCCATACTAGAAAAACTTTGTTTAGAAGTACTAGCTTCAAATAAAAATGCCATTGCCTTATATCAATCACTCGGCTTCCGAGAAGAAGGCCGCCAAGTTAACCAAGTAAAAACGAGCAATGGCACTTATGATGACATCATTATTATGGGAAGGTTTTTAAGTGAGAAGTTTTGAGTTTTGAGTTTTGAGTTTTGAGTTTTGAGTTTTGAGTTTTGAATGCAGAAAGGCTTGTGAACATTTCACAAGCCTTTCTGCATTCTACATTCTACATTCTACATTCTACATTCTACATTCTACATTCTACATTCTACATTCTACATTCTACATTCTACATTCTACATTCTACATTCTACATTCTACATTCTACACTTACTCAACAACAACTGCAGTACCGTATGCTACAATTTCTGCTGCGCCGTTCATAACACTAGAAGTTTGAAGTCGAACTGCAACAATTGCATTCGCCCCCATCCCTTCTGCATCTTTAACCATTCTACTAATGGCAATTTTTCTTGCTTTATCCATCATGTCAGAGTACTCTTTTATTTCCCCTCCAACAATGTTCTTAAGGCCTGCTAAAAAATCACTACCAATGTGCTTTGCTTGAATTGTACTTCCTTTCACAAAGCCTTTATAAGCAACAATTTCTTTTCCCGTTATGTTCTCAGTAGTTGCGATAATCATCGTCATCTTCCTCTCTTTTCTCTTTTATTCTTTCCACAATTACTATAACCATTAGCAAAATAAAACATAAAATATTCATTGCAAATAAAATAATAGCCGCTATGATATTAATGAAAAAAACGATGATAGCAACAATTTGGAATAAAACTGTTAACATTAGCAAAACTGATTTTAAGGATTTCATTTGTCTGTACTCCCCTAGAAATTGTCCGCATTCCTATTATTCGCTAAATTCAACTGATAATCCTTTTTGTTAACACCTCCAATTCATGGTTATGATGATAATAGACAACTAATGCTTGCTTTTATGTTAAAATACGTAAGTGCTAAAATATTTGAATCGAGGGATTACTTTTGAAGATCGTACTAACAACTCTAAATGCTAAATATATTCATACTGCCCTTTCACTTCGCCTCTTGAAGGCTTATACAGAAGCAGATTATGACGTGGAGATAAAAGAATACACAATAAATGACCCTTCTCTGAACATTGTTACAGATTTATATGAAAAAAATGCAACTGTTATTGGCTTTAGTTGTTACATTTGGAACATTGAAAAGACAATTGAAGTTGTAAAGATGATTAAAAAAGTTAACCCTGAGCTAAAAATTATTTTAGGGGGCCCTGAAGTATCTTTTGATATACCTTACTGGATGGAACGAGTTCCTGAAATTGATTTCATCGTTTTTAATGAAGGTGAGGAAACCTTCAAGCATTTGTTAGATGAACTAACCGGATCCAAGAAATTCCATCTTGTTTTTGGTGCTAGCTATCGTAAAGGCGAAGAAGTTATTGTAAATCCGCCAAGACCCAATATAAAATTAAATACGATTCCAACAGCATATAGGTTTCAAGAAGACATCGAAAATTTAAATAAGCGAATTGTTTATTTTGAAACTAGTCGTGGGTGCCCATTTAGCTGTTCCTTTTGTCTATCTTCAGTAGAGGTTGGTGTACGTTATTTTGATATTGAAAGAGTAAAAGCTGACCTTTTATTTTTAATCGAAAACGGCGCTAAATTAATTAAATTCATCGACCGCACCTTTAATATTAGACGAAATTATGCGATCGAAATTTTCCAATTTTTAATTGATAATCATCAAGGTTGTGTCTTTCAATTTGAAATTACAGCAGATATTATGCGTCCTGAAGTTCTAGAATTCCTAAACACACATGCACCACCTGGTGTATTTCGGTTTGAAATTGGGGTTCAGTCGACAAATGACGCTACAAATGAGCTAGTAATGCGCAAACAAAACTTCGAAAAACTGTCAAGAACGGTCCGAATGATTAAAGAAGGTGGTAAAATTGATCAACACCTTGACTTAATTGCTGGTCTTCCTGAGGAAAACTATGATTCATTTAAGAAAACATTTAATGATGTATTTGAAATGCGCCCAGAGGAACTACAATTAGGTTTTTTAAAAATGCTTCGCGGGACAGGCTTACGAAGTCAAGCGGAAAATTATGGCTATGTCTATATGGACCATTCGCCTTATGAGATTTTAAAAAATGATATCCTTTCTTTTTCGGAAATTATCCGTATAAAACGTGTTGAAGATATTTTAGAAAAGTATTGGAATGCTCATCGAATGGACAATACCATCGAGTATTTGATAGACACTGAATTTGAATCTGCTTTCGATTTTTTCCAAGAGTTTGGAGATTTCTGGGATCAACAGGGCTGGGCTAAAATTGGTCACCAGCTTGAGGACTTATTTTTACGTCTAATGCAATTTTTACAATCACGTAAAACAGAAAATCTTGAAACAATTAAAGGCTTAATGATTTATGATTTCTTTTTAAATCATAAACATAAACCTAGAAAAACTTGGTGGAATTTCACTTTAACGAAAGAAGAACAAACCAAGTTGCTTGAATTCGTTGCAGAAAATAGTCAGCTTATTTCTAATAATTTCGCTGATTTAAAGCTCACAGTTAAAGATCTATTTAAGCATACGATGGTTGAAGTAATTCCTTTTGATATCGACTATTATTTCTCTACAAAAATAATAAAACAACAACCATCATTACTTATTACTTATTTCGATCCGAAAGAGCATAAAAGTCGCCCATTCATTTTACAAGATGTAAATCATATTTTAGGTTAAATTAAGGAAAACAGATCAAATATTTGATCTGTTTTTTTAGCACTTACCTGTGTTAGAGTAAATATGAGACGAGGTGAATTATGGAAAAATGGTCATACTTATTTATTGTTATTGGGGCCTCTTTATGGGGAACCATTGGCATCTTTGTACAAGCGCTATATAGTTACGGTTTAAGTCCATTGCAAGTTGTTACCGTTAGGGTTACGTTTGCAGCAATCCTTTTGGTATTTATGTTACTCATTCAAAATCCATCATTATTAAAAATCGATAAACGAGATTATAAGTATTTTGTTGGAACAGGGATTTTTTCAATCGTTTTTTTTAATTGGTGCTTTTTTACGGCAATTCAAGAAACATCACTGTCTGTCGCAGCGGTCTTACTTTATACTGGCCCTGCTTTTGTGACCATCCTTTCAAGATTTTTATTTAAAGAATGGCTTACAAAACGAAAGCTTTTTGCACTCTTATTAACTTTAATTGGTTGTATTCTTGTCATCGGACTATTTCCTCTAGAACAAAATCAAATTAGTTTATATGGTGTGTTTGTCGGATTAGGCTCTGGACTTGGTTATGCTCTATATAGTATTTTTGGTAAGTATGCCTTGGCGAAATATAGTTCCCAGACTGTAACTGCCTACACGTTTATTTTTGCTAGTGTAGCATTATTACCTATAAGTGGCCTTTGGAGAGTCGACAACATATTCACAACTCCCGAATTTTGGACCTACGGAATAAGCCTAGGACTATTCCCTACTGTTTTAGCATACTTACTCTATACAAGAGGTTTAAACAAGGTAGAGACAAGTCGCGCATCAATTACCGCAACAATTGAACCAGTGGTTGCCACTTTAATCGGAATATTTATATTTGGCGATCTATTAACAACTTGGCAGTTACTTGGGATTTTCAGTGTTTTACTAGCTGTCTTCTTCGTTCAAGAAAGAACACAAGAAAAGAAAGTAATACTTGAAAAAGGGTGTCAAGCTCAATAAGCTGACACCTTTCGTACATTGATAACCATTGTTATTTATTTAATTTTTCACTGTGTTTCCTTATATGTGTAATTCTCTCGACCATTGGCGGGTGAGTATAACGGAATAGCTTCACAATGCCAGGTGGATTGACATCCGACAAACCTTCAACTGATAGCTTGTGAAAGGTGGTAATTGCTGCATCAGCGTCCTTCGTTAATTCTATTGCATAACGGTCTGCTTGATATTCATAAGCTCTTGAAATCACATTGGACATCGGACTCGCAGCAAAACTTAGTAACGACAATATCAATAAAAGAATAGGTAAAGAACCCAATTCATTGTGTTTTAATTGTAATTGTTTACCGAAGTTATTTATAATTACATGATAGAACTTACTTGTCAAAAATAATCCAACAAATGAAAGGGCAATCATCCCCACCAATAATTGTTTTAAATGACCTAAGTCATAATGTCCCATCTCATGAGCCATAATAAACAACACTTCTTCATTACTTAATCGTTCTAGGGTTGTATCCCAGAGCACAATTCTTAGATTACTTCCAACTCCCGTTACATATGCATTTAAGGCATTTGTTTTTTCTGACATATTCACTTCGTATACCCTTTCAGCTGGTATATCGGCTTCTGCTGCTAATTGTAAAATTTCCTGTTCTAGCTCTTTATCTTGAATCGGGTAAAAATCATTATATAGTGGATCAATCAATACAGGTTGGATAAACATTAAAAATAAGGTAAAGGGAATAGATAAAAGCCACGCGTACAGCCACCACTTTTTCGGACTTTTCGACAATAATAACATGATTACATAAACCACAACTGATAATAGAAGTGCTTCAACCCAAAAACCAATTAAGTTATCTTTCATCCAACTTTCAAAACCTTGAATAGTTATACCATAATGCTTACTGAGAGAATATGAAAAAAACTTGATTGGAAACACAATTATGTAACTTATTATTGATAATAAAAGAACATAAAGGGCTGTCTGTATGAAGCGAAACCTACTAACTTGTTGCGACCAGCGTGCAAAGAACTGGCTAATTCCAAAGCAAATAACCAAAAGGTAGATTAACCACTCCATAGGTGTATGAATAAAATAAATGACATTCCTCCATTTGGAGTATTCAGTCGCTAGAGTTAATTGCTCTTGATTCATAAACGTAACTGGATCTGCTTCTGAACCTATATATTCAGCAGGCAATGGTGTATCCACCATAAACAAATATGCTGAAATTCCAAGCACATAAAGTAGATACATAATTAGTATGCTAAAAAAGACCTTCTTCATATCTTCTCCTCCTATTGTAACGTCAAAAAAATTCGTAAAAGCTTTGGACAAAGTCTCCTTTTATAAGTTTAGACGAAACTCGAGGATTTAGAACTTAATCTAAATTGTTATTATTGGCTAGAAAATAGCCGTTGAGAATATTTGTCTCAACGGCTATTTTCTTTTAGAAAGTCTATAATTAAGCATCACGTTTATGACAAACGAATATTTTTTAATGTAAAATCACCACTTCGAAACATAACGCATCCTACATGGTTCTTCGCTTGGACATGCACTTACAACAATCCAATAACAGTAGGTCCAAATTATATAACCATTCCACCATCTACGTTAAGAACTGTACCATTAATAAAATTCGCTTCATCAGAAGCTAAGAAAAGATAGGCATTGGCCACATCTTCTGGTTTACCTAAGCGCTGGAGGGGGATCATCTCTGTCATTTTCTTGGCTAAGTTCTCAGGTAAATGACTCATCATCTTTGTATCAATTACACCTGGCGCTACGGCATTTACATTTATTCCTTGTCTGCCCAATTCTTTAGCCCATGTTTTGGTCATTCCTATAACCCCGGCCTTTGTTGCCGCATAATTTGTTTGACCTATATTGCCATAAACGCCTGCAATGGAAGATGCATTGATAATTTTACCACCACCTTGACTGATCATGTGGGGTAAAACAGCTTGAGTACAGAATAAAAACACCGGTCAAATTGATATCGACAACACTATACCAATCTCTGGTTGTCATTGCCCCTAGCATTTTATCATTGTTACTCCTGCATTGTTAATTAATATATCAACTTTTCCAAAACATTAATCGCTTGTGAA